>JAJYWW010000160.1 GCA_021791295.1 bacterium
GCGTTGCAAGCGGGAGAAGCCGCCGGATACGGAACTACCGGAGCGGCTAAAGAAACCGCCGAGGTCAACGCTATCGAAAGTTATAACGCCGCCGCAACGGTCGGAACCAAGAACGCCGCCTATGCGGGATACGCTAAAGGCGTAAATCAGATGAACGACGTCTTTACTTCGTTTTTGGCGTCTCCTAAAGGCTCTGAAGCCTATCATAAACTCGGCGAAATAACCAATGCGTTTTTAAACAACTCCAATCCGGTAATTCGCAATATATCAAGAAACTTATTTGCTCAGGACGCATCAAAGTTTGCCGTCGATACGAGACAGCTTACCGGCAATAGCCAGCATTCCAAATCTGCGAGCGCGGATAGGGGTTCTAAGTCTAATACTCAAGTTGAAGTAAAAGCCGGCGTTAACGCAAATGCTAATTTATTATGGAAAAATACAGGGGGGACAGTCGGCGAAATTGCCGGCGGAATTCTCGGTTCTCTTTTAGCCGCAGGTTCGGACGTAGCTACCGAAGGAGTGGGTATTGCGGGTAACGCGGCGGAAGTGGGCACGGGAGTGGCTCTTGGTAGAACGATAGGCGCCGATGTCGGCGGATTTATTCAGCATACTTGGGATAATTGGACCGGTTCCGACAAAAAAACTACCAATACCCATACCGATACCCTTGCTCATACAACAGGCAATACTACGGCTGGAAGATTTGCTACTTTGCTAAGCAATGGAACGAATGCCCAAAGCATATATGAAATAGTCCACAAAGATGGTTATATAGACAAAAACACTGAACCTACAACTCCGAAAATGCCTAATACTCCAAAGTGATTATAATAAAAAATCCCGCTTTTTAAGGCGGGATTTAATGTCATATAGTTTTCTAAGATTTATTTCATTAATTACAATTAATTATCATGATGATTACATCCATATGGATTACCTTTAATATCGTAAACATCATTTAACATTAGCAATCCAGTCGCAGGGTTAATATCTGTTAAACGTTGGTCTGCCGGCACAAATTTAAGTTTTCCTCTCCGGACTCTTACTATTACCGAAATTACGCTTAAAAGGGCTATTCCGAATACCATGCCGACGATTACGAATAATATTATGTTTGCAATATGAGCCGCTTGATCAGACATTTTATTTCTCCTTTCCTTTTGCCCTTTACCTCTTAGGGCATTAACTTTACCGCCCTTATTCCCTTAATAAGGGCTTCTTTTTTATTTATACTACCAAACATATCAAAAGTCAAATCAAAGGGCTTAAAATCAGGAACGTAAAAGATATTTTTACATAAAATCTAAAATTAATAAATTTTATTATTTATCTTAAGGCTTCCTCTATATCATTAAATTTTTCTTTTATAAAAGTTCTTATTTTTTCTATTTGTTGGTCCTTATTTAAACAGAAAAAATAGATATTTTCTAAATCAAGCGATTCAGAATAAATCTTTTTTTTCTTCTGCTTGTCTAATACCTCTATCACTATTTTAAGTGATTTAGTATGATATAATCCAAAAAAAGCTCTTGTATCCTTATCAAGATAAACGCCGGTAAAGTCCCATCCTGCTGATTTTTTAAATTTAGGATATTTTTCTTCAGCTGCTGTTATAAGCATATTTATAAGATTTTTAAAAGCCTGAAAACCGTTCACATATTCCCATGAGATTTTTTGCATAGTCATGTTCCTTGCCTCCAAAAAATTTAAGAATGAATTTATAAGATATTTGGTTACAGGGTTTGTATGTTTATCAAATTCAAAACTTGAAAACCAATTTGCGATTTCAAACCAACGCACGTGTTTATAGGGTTTACTTTCTTCTTGTTCGTTAATATCGATAGCAAATTTTGTTAACAAAATAACTTTTTTATATGTTGCGTTAGATTTTTTCAAAGCGTTTTCGTATCTTTTTATTTGCTTATATCCCAAGCCTGAATTATGTTTTACTTCAATATATATAAGTTTATCATGTGACAATATCTTAATATCTGGTCTTCCATACTCCGTAGAAATTTGCGTGGTTATTTCAATGGCTTCGTTTTCATTAAATTCAAATTCTTCTTTATTAACGCAAAGAAAGTTTAATATTCGCAGAAAAATAGAATTATCTTCTTCTTTCAAAAAGTTTAGCAGAAAAACGAATGCTTCCGTAAGATAATTTTCGTCGGTTGCCGAATTATATTTTCCTAACGCTGAAAAAATGTCTTTATTTTTATTTATCATTAATAAATCCGCAATTAACCTTGATGTATTTAAATATTAAAAATTTTTTGAAATTCTAACATATTTTTTTTAAAAATAAATAAAAAATTTATGCTGTAGCGTAAAATTTTAAGAGATTACAATATCTTTGATTTAGTCTGCATAATTTGGTTACCTTTTCAAATATTATATCTTATTTTTATAAAAATCAATTAAAAAGTGATTTAGCGATTTAGGTTTCTATTTATAAAAAGAACCGCTCTAATTTGCGTTTTAAGGCTCTGAAACTTATCTTTAGGTATAAACCATTAACCGAAAATTATATACCCCCCCTTACCAATTCTGTCTCGATACGATTAGTTAAGGACTCTTAATTCGACGGCTACGTTATTTAAAAACCGGATGGTTACATACGTTATTTCTGTTCGTTAATTAATGATAAAAATATTCGGTTTATAATGTTAAAAGTTTTTTAACATAAACTAAAAATAAATCCAAAGAAACAATTGACATGACAAATGTAATAAAAATTAATGGGATTGCTTTTGCCATATTTTTACATGATAATTTTTTATCGCTATAAATTTTAGAACGCAATAATAAACGAATAGATTTCATAAGATTTAATGCGACCAAAATAGTAGATATAATTATCAAAATTATTCCGCTTAGACGGTTAAATTGAGGGTAAATATCCAATATTTTATTTGGATATTTTGTTATATATAGGCTTGCTCCTAACGTTAGTCCTATTATTATGTAATTATTAAGAATATCCATAGTTGTTTTAAAGTTTATTTTTTCATTTTCTATATCTAAAAAAGCTTCAAGCATTTTGTCGCGTTTGTTCATAAAACCTCCTTAGTTTAATTAAATTTAAAATATTCAACTATTTTCCAATAAAGCATTAAATCAATAATAATTGTTTCTGAAAACTCAAAGAAAAAATTAAAATTAAATTTAGAACATACTTGTGCTATCTTTTATAAAACTTTTTATATCTAAAATTTGACCTGGACAAGCTTTATTGCCAATCTTTATCCATCTAGTTTCAGCAGTAGCTATAATATAATCTTTGTCTCTAAGATATAAAAAACATTCAAGGTCTC
This sequence comes from bacterium, assembly GCA_021791295.1. Next base: position 3,315 of record JAJYWW010000160.1, read on the forward strand.
CTGCATCGTTCCCTTCTGGCTTGGCACCAAATTCGCATAGATATTTTAAATATTCGGCGTATGCTTTAGCATAAGGTGAAAGCTTATGTTTTGCCTTTTGAAATTTTCCATCGGTAAGTTTTCCTTTAATTTCAGGGGTATTCCCATTGTACAATGTCAATCGGTGCCAAGTTGTTTTAATTATTGTATCGATAAAATTTTGTTCATTAAATAATGAGAGTTTTGTTGCATCTTTTATTTTTGGTATTTTTCCGGCACTATTTATTTTTTTAATGTAATTTGGAATAAGAGTATTTATTGCTTTTGCGATATCATAGTAAAATTGATTATATTTGTAATCTCTCCATAATTTTGCCAAGGGAATATTAAGTTTTTTAACCATCAAATCTTCTAAATCTACATATCCATTAATTAGTCCTTGATAATTTTGCGCTTCAGCAAGTATTCCGTATCCTTGCTTCCAATCAAGTTCATCATGACAGTCGAAGCCCCAAGATTGTTTCAGGAAGATTTCGCTGTTAGGCAAATATTCTTGAGATTTTTCAATTAAAGCTTCAGCAACACCTTTTCTTTTTTCAAAATTTCCCTCATTAATTTTAGAAACTATTTCTAAAAAACTTATAGGAGTAGAACATAATGTTCCGACTTTTTTCAAGAGATTATTTAATTTTTTATTATTTTTATTAGAAAGGTAATACCAAACATTTGTATCCGCTATTATTTTCATATTTTTCCATCTGATATTATTTGATTTCGTTCTTTTTGCAGTTTTTATAATTTAATTATATATTATTTTTTTAAAATTTTTATTTAAATAAATATAAGACCATTAAAAGATTAACAATTCTCTAAATAATAGACAAATCCCGTGCAGAATGCGACGGTATTGATGTCGATTTTAGGGTCTAAATAGCAGTAATATTTTCCGTTCTTATCGTTGTATAGACGATAAATGCAGTTTTTGCAGGTTTTATCCATAACCTCTCCTTTGTTAATTTGTTCTTTGTTCCTTATTACTCCGTTTGTTTAGGTTTGTTCTTTGTTACCTCATCGTAGCCCTTAATACGGCGTTTCTGATTAAATCGGCGTCCTGTTTGCTATAGGCGTAATTTTTGTAGCCTTTATTCATACAAACTTGTTCTTCTGGCTCTACCGTTTTAGACTTTAGAAATTCATCTACGTCCTTAATTGCAAACAAGGTCTTTGCTCCTATTTTTATATGCCTAATTCTTTTGGCTCTTGTCAAAGCGTAGAGGTATTCTTTTGAGATGTTCATATACAATGCGGCTTGTTTTACGGTTAAATATTGCATATCAGGCAAACCGATAGTATTTTTTAGTATCAGTAGTAGTTTTATTAGCGATTAACATAAAACGCTCCTTTTAAAAAATTCTGTATAAAGACGTTAACCTTGCTATGATTATTTCTTCCGGATTACAATTTATACGAATGTCTTTGTAATTGCCGCCGTTTGATTTTAAGACAAGCTCGCCCAAGTTGCCCCTAAATACTTTTTTGACGGCAACGTAGATTGAAAAGTCGTCCTTTAAATAAACCACGTAAAGCTTGCCTTCGGTAAAATCTTCGGGATTTGTAAAAAAAGAGCCGGTAAAGATATCGTTTTCGTTTATTATAGGCGACATCGAGTTATTGGCCATAACTCCTGTGAAGCCGGTTTTGTCGAGAGATTTAAACGTAAAATTTTTGCAAATGAGTGGATTAGCCTTAAAAGAGGTTAATTCCAAAGCTTCTTTAGGTTTTAAACCAATCTTGGAATAAACTGAATTGTTGGTCGTTTTAATTAATTGCATAACAGGTCCTCCTTTTTAAAAATGTTTTTAATGAAATTTTCCGCTTCTGTCAATAGCGGAATAAAACTGACCCATATGGCGGAATACATTTGACCCTTGCAGTTACCTTTTCGCCTTTTGAGGTTATCAGTTCGATAAACATTTTAGCCCTCCTTAAAAGAAAGAAGAATATCTATATTGCCTATACCTATATATATAACAATTAATTTTAATTGTCAATATTTTTTAAAAGTTATTAACATATTTTTTTAAAAACCTTTTTAATTTTTTGTTTTTAAAGTGTTTTGACATTAGTTTTTTTATAATGATATAATTAAAAATAATTAATAATAAATAATTCAACTATTTAAAAAATTATGAACAAAGAAAATTTGGAATTTCCGGCGGTATTTAAAAAAATAAGGTTAGATAGAAAATTATCTCAAGAATCTCTTGCAAAGGTTTTGGAAATTTCTCCTTCATATGTAAGAAGAATTGAAACTGATAACGTGATACCTTCAGTAAAAAAATTAATTGATTGGTTTCATAAGTTGCAATTAACCGATAAAGAAAGGGAAGAATTGCTTTTTATACATCTTAAGGATTTTATGTCGGAAAGGGGATATCCCGATACTTTTAAAAGTAAAATAACATTTAAAAATTTTTAAATGTGAGAGACAAATTAGAAGATTTGTGGCAACATAGAGCTGTATTTACGGGCAGGTTCGTAAAGTTCGGGATTAAGGCGGACAGGAAAGGAAGTCCGGTATCTACAGTGCTCTTATCCGTAATAAGGGACGAATCCGGTATTTACCTATGCGACCATATGTGGATAGACGACGCAAAAGGTTTTTATTCGCTTGATTTAATAGCAGGAGATACCGTCCAGTTTTACGGCAGGGTCGAAAGTTATAAGAAAGGATACAGGGGAAACAGGTATATCGATGTTATGTCAAAAAAACCTATGAAATGGGATTACAAAATAACGAACGTAATGGGAGTTAAAAAAATAATTCCGTATTGGGACGACTGCGACGTTGATTGCGAAATATAGCCGCAAAAACGATTATTGTTAGATTTAAGCCAGTTTTGAAAACCGTTAATGGTTTTATACCTAAAGATAAGTTTCCGAGCCTTAAAACGCAAATTAGAAAGGATTTATTTATGTAAAGTTAATTAAAATCTATTAAAAACTAAAAACAGGAGAAAAAAAGAAAAGGCTTCATTAAGATTGTTTGGACAGATATACTTTTTTGAATAAGCTTTACAATCAAGAAATAGAGTATACATAGCAGTTGGAGAAAGCCGACGTTTCTCAGCTGTATCGTTTATACTCCGCAACAGTTTCATGCGATTAATTTCTCGAAGATTAACCTGTCGGCTTTTACAACAGTATAGAACAACAAACGTCGAGTGTGATAAGCAATGCGGCAACCAATGCGGTCAATAAGTTTCAACAAAGTTTAGGCGGGAATTAAATTATATGGATAAAATCTTGCTTAATTCAGAATCGTATGACATTTTAGTTCAGGGAAATTTTGAAAACAATTTTAAAATTATTCAAAAGAATAAAAACGGATTTGAAATTGAAGTATTAAAGTATCCGCTTTATTTTTTGTTCCATTCAGAAAAACAAGATAAAATTAGAGTTTATATAAGGAAAAATAAAGTTATAGATATTTGTAGTCTTGTTGAATATTTAAAATTTTCAAATGAGTATCCTGAGATAGAAAAAATGATTAGCGAATTTTCAACATATATATCGAAGATTATATTTATTCCTACTCCTCGGCTTCCTATGCCGGTGTTCCAATGTTTCCCGCCATCGAAGATAATTAAATATTTATGCAATTAATAAGGAATTAATAAAATATCTATATCAATATATGTCGACTTGACATTAATAATTTATTATATTTTAATTAACTATTGAAAACTTTATTAAACTCATAATTGGAGGCACTTATATGCATTTAGAATCTTTAAAATATACACAAATGGAAAACACGCCATGTGAATGGAATTTAGAAGATTGTACATTTGGTAAAATTAATTTAATAGTTGGCAAGAACGCAACTGGAAAATCAAGGATAATAGGTGCGATTAAGGCATTGGCTGATTTATTTTCCTTTTATCCTGTGTTGCCGTTTACAGATATTAGTAATTATTTAGTTAAATTCGATAATAATCATAAAAAAACTTCTTATAAATTGCGTTATGAAAATAAAAAGATTACAGAAGAACTTATTGTTATTGGTAAAAAAATTATGCTCAAAAGGGGAGATAATGGTAAAGGAAAAATACGGGCGGCACAGTTAAAACGATTTATGGATTTTCAAGTATCAGATGATAAAATTGCAGTATCTGCAAAACGCGACCAAATACAACATAATTTTTTAGAAGATTGGTATAATTGGGGTAAAGATTTACGATTTTATCCATTTAGCACATATCTTGGCAAAGATCATGTTTTATTGGGATCATCTGATGAAATTAGTTCGAATGAAAAAATAAACCTAAGAGACCCAAATCAAGTCGTAACGATATTTAAAAAAGGTCAAGAAGAATTTAAAGATGAATTTACAAATTTAGTCAAAAGCGATATGGAAAAAATTGATTTCAAAATTGAAAATATTAAGATAGACAATCAAATACTAACGATTCCTAAAATTAATAATTCTAGTCTTAAAGGATTCATTGTTAAAGAAAATAACTTGGAATGCCCAATTGAACAGAGTGCGATATCACAAGGAATGTTCAGGACACTTTCGCTTCTTATACAATGGAATTATTTTAATCTATCAAAAAATCTTCCGAGTTGTATATTAATAGATGATATTGGAGAAGGCTTGGATTATGATAGGGCATCATCTTTAATAAAACTTCTTATTGAAAAAATCAAAGAAACTGATACACAGCTAATTATGACTACTAATGACAGATTTGTTATGAATAATGTTCCACTTGAGTATTGGTCGGTTATTCAACGTTCCGTAAATAAAAGCAAGATTTACAATTATAGGAATTCAAAAGAAATTTTTGATAAATTTAATTATACAGGTCTAAATAATTTTGATTTTTTTTCCTCAGAATATTATATAAAAAAAGGTGAATAACTTGAAAAAGGTAGCTATTTTTGTTGAAGGATTAAGCGAATTAATACTTGTTCAAAGGCTACTTTTAATTATAGGTGAGAGTTCTGTTTCATACAAAACATTTGAATTACATTGCAATGACTTGCGCAAACCGGAATCCGATTCACTTGCAATGTATGATTATAAAAATCCAAGCGCTAATATTGAATTCCTTATTATTAAAGCTAATAATGACGAAAAAGTTGTGAGTGCAATCAAAGAAAGGGCAGAAGGTCTTATTAAACAAGGATATATGAATATTTTAGGGTTGAGAGATATGTATTCTGAGAGATATGCAAAAACTTCTAAGGGTTTTATTAATAACCAAACAACGGATGATTTTATTAAGGGAGTAAATTCTATAATTCAGGATATGGATTGCCATGATAAAATTAAAATATTTTTTGCTATAATGGAAGTAGAAGCATGGTTTTTATCAACATGGGAAATATTTGAAAAAATCGACAGTAGTTTAACTTATAGTTGTATTAAAACAAAATTAAAATTTGACTCTAAATTAGATCCTAGAATATATTATAGGCCGTCAAGAGAAGTTAAAAAAATCTTAAAAGATTATGATAAATCTAAAGGTAAAGTTTGTAAAATTGTTAATAAGTTAGAGATAGAACATATAAATAAAGTGATTGAAGACAATCGTTGTAAAGAGTACGAAGATTTTATTGATGAAATAAAAATACTAACAGCATAATATTAAGGTGTTAAAAATAAATGGAATTAAAGGTGTAGGATTTATTTATTCTCGTACTCCCGACTGCGTTTGACGTGGTCGGTAGTTTTTATTTTATATAAGAATTGAAGATTTATCTAATAATAGCTATCAATCCAAGAATAACTCCCACGCTACCAAGTATCCATATTAATTTTTTAGATATAATGGTTTCTTTTAATATATTTTTTTCTTCGGATTCTCCGGCGGAATTTATCGTAATTAGCTTTAAATATTGCTTTGTTAAAGGAAATAAACTATTAGCCCACTGTTTTTCCGGAATTACTAATACGCCGTAATTTTTTCTTAGAACGGACTGTTTAGCGGAAAATAAATACATTGGTTGTTTGCTTAATCTATTTATTTCGTAATCATGAACCGAAATTATTAAAATAATTATTACTGTGCTTAAAAGCAACGCTACCCCATGGGCAAACCACGTTTGAGAGGAACTCATAATAATTCCCATTACGAGAATAAAACCTAAAGACAAGATTGCAAACCATTCCGGCAAAGAAAGTCCGATATTCCTTAAATAAATCCACTCGTCTAAATCTTTAAACGCGTTTGAAATTAAATCGTCGTTAAGTCGAAAATCATTTTCTATTTTGTTTTTGATGTCATTAATTTTATTTATTTTTTCTATAACATCGTCTTTATTTATAGAATTGTTGGCGTCTATAAAAAGTATTAATTTGGCAATTTCAATCATATATTCTTTTGTTTTAGGAAACTTATTTATGCAGTCCTGTATGTTATTATTGACTTTTATTAAAATTAAATCCGTTTCTTTATTTCTTAAATGCAACCTTGATAAAGTAAAACCGATAATTATAGAAAAAATTATGCCTGCAATGGATAATCCGTTAGCAAAACCAAAATAAATACTTTCTATAAAAAGATGCGGCAATATCAAAATTAAAAGAGATATGATACTTAAAGCGAGTATTAAGCCTGACGCCGTATTTAAATATCTTTCTTTGCTTTGCGCAAGCACTACGCATACAAAAACGATGCCTGCCCCAGCCAAAGCTATATTGGGCATGTTTTGATGCAAAAAAACCGCTACCCAAATAAGGCTTAAAGCCGGAGTAGCATATGTAGCTATAGACAACGGTTCCGTCGGCATATTGTGCAAAGCATAACTAAAACCGATATGGCTTAAAAACAAAGTGAATATGCCAAGATAAAGAATTAAAGCTATGCTTTGAAAATCGGCTTGCCAAACATATGCTTTTAATATCAATACCGCTATAAATGCCACAATAACTTGGACTAAAACTCTAGGGGTCAATATTATCGCGTGCTGTTGCCATTTGGTCATGGTAAAGTAATTACCGAATCTTTTATATGCGTAAGAATTCATCGCTGATAGAAAAGCAGACGCAAAAGCCCATAATAGTGGCAATTTAAAATAACTTGAAGTAAAAATATTTATCCCGCCTGTAATTACAAAATAAGACCCTATAATAGCCAAAAAAACAAGAAACCATTGATAAAAATTAAGTCTCAACGTAGTGTTCGTTATGAACACTTGCGATAAGACTATTAATATAAGCGGCCACAAATAGTGAACTACCGTAGCTTGCATAGCTCCGCCGTATTGGATTGCGAAATAAAAAGCTATATATGACAACGATTCCACGACGCCGGCAATAATTATCCATTTATAAGCCTTAATGGGTATTTCTTTGAGGAAAGACATATCATATTTCGCAAAATAAAGATATGACGTAAATATCGTTGCGGCAACAAGCCCTACCAATTGCAAAAGAAACGCTACCATTATAGCGTTTACGGATTGTTTTAAAACCGTAACCACTAACGGCGTCAAGCTCCATATAAAAATAGATATAGTGCCGCCAAATAAACCGAAATTATAAAAAGGATTGTTTTTCATATTTTGTAAATTTTATAAATATTCTTTATAAGTAGCAACTTTTATATTATTTTTTTTGATAATGCTTAAGATAACATTAGTGTTAAAAAAATGTTTATCATTAATCATCACATTATTTTAAGTCGGCAACCTGTCGTTAATCCTCGAAAAAACAGGTTTTTTAACTTTTCCTCTTTTAATTATAAAAATAACCGTAATTAAAATGCCCACAATATTGTCGATTATAGCCGATATCTAAATCGCATTTGTTGGGTCCAAGCACTAAATACAAAGTCGTTATATTATTAATTTGCTTACTCATTTTATTTATTTTATTGTTTTTCTTGGTCTTAGTTTTAGTATTATATGACTCGGAATATATATATTTTACGGGAATTATAAATATTTTTTTATTATTATTTAAAAGTTTAACATAATAGCTATTAGACGTTTTTAATAATAATTTAAATTTATACCATTTTAAATTGTTTATTGCTTTATTTGAAGTATTATGTCTCGTTATTTCGTTAAAATATTTCTGGGAAACAAGTAGGTTAATAGGAATATTTCCGCCTATTCTCAATAACTTGAAAGGCTCTGAGGGTTTGTTTAATATAATCCACCCTAAAAAGATGAATATTATTGTAATAGAAATTGCAAATGATATAAAATAAAAACTTTTATTTTTTGCTAAATCTTCATTAAAGTATTTATAAATATAAAAGTTAAAAGGCAAAATAATAAAGAAATAATAAATATCCGAAATAATAAGTAAATAATTGCTATTTTTATTCCATGCAAAATTTGCTATTATCAAAAAAATAAGAAAAAGTAATATTACTACGTTTATAATATATAATATATTATTTTTTTTATCATGTATAAATTTACATTCACATTTAAATAATATCGAAAATGAAGTTAATATTATTGCAATAATATATATTATACATATATCAAGCAATATAGAATTTCCTTTACCGATCTTATATAAGGCATAAAAGAAAAAAGTAAATAAAATCCCCATTACAAATATATATAAAGAAATTAAAACCTTATCTATTTTTTTATTTTTATCATTATTAAAACTTTTTTCTTCCTCTTCTAAAGATAAATATAACACGTTAGAAAGAAAGTATGGCACTATAAACAGTAATAATAATAATAATATAGGTAGAATTATTAAAATTTCCAAATTATTCGCTTTCAGAAAAGAAAATGATAGTGGAATGCTATATTTATTTACATAAGATACAGTATCTAAAAAACCCAATCCAACAAAAAAAATATATAATATTGATACAATTTTCCATATTGCAGCAGTTAATGAGGATATTTTGCGACTTAATTTTTGTAAGTCTTTTACTGACGATTGGGCGTTTTGCGTTTGCGGGGAAGGAGTTGAAGACTGGTTATTCGTAGTTTGATTATTGTTGTTAGTTGGCATTTTTATTCACCTTATTAAAAAATATACATAAATTAACGATGCATTTTATAAATAATTGCAGTACTTATATACTTATAAACAATTTATTAAAAAGATTTTAAAATTCTATCATAAATTAATCGTTTTGCCAAAAAAAAAATTACTTCCTACTATGTATTATTTTCGGAAGTAAAGAGGCAAGCAATAATAAAAAAACGATAAAATTTTACGATATTAAGGTCTATTTTTAGGCGAAAAGTTCCGATTATAGTATTGTGGGAATTAAATTTATATAATTTTATATGCCGTATTAATAAAAAAACAATAAAATATAAAACAATATAAATTCCTTGCATAATAGGCGGTATTTATTATAATATTAAAATTATATTTATTCACAGTTTCATCTTTTCTTAATATTTAAATAGTTTAACATTTAAAAAATTTTAATAAAAATATATGGAATTCCCCGAAGATTTTATTAATAAGATAATATGCGGAGACGCTATAGAAGTAATGAAACAGATTCCCGACGAATCGGTAGATTTGGTCGTAACATCTCCGCCTTATAACTTAAAAAATTCTACCGGTAACGGCATGAAAAATAGTAAAACCGGCAAATGGGCAAACGCCGCCTTGCAAAAAGGCTATTCTAATCACGACGATTGCATGCCGCATGATAAATACGTAAAGTGGCAAAGAAATTGTTTGACTCAGATGATGAGAATGTTATCTGAAGACGGCGCAATTTTTTATAATCATAAATGGCGGGTGCAAGCAGGGCTATTGCAGGACAGACAAGATATAGTGGCAGGATTTCCCGTCCGGCAAATTATTATATGGAAAAGAAAAGGAGGCTTTAATTTTAACCCCGGCTATTTTTTGCCTACTTATGAAGTTATTTATTTAATTGCTAAGCCTAAATTTAAGTTGACGCATGGGGCTAATTCTTACGGCGATATTTGGGAATTTACTCAAGAATTGAAGAATGAACATCCGGCAGCTTTCCCTGTGAGTCTTATCGACAGGATAATTTCATCTACAGACGCTAAAATAATATTAGATCCGTTTATGGGTTCAGGAACTACCGCAATTTCGGCAATAAATTTTGACCGCAATTATATAGGAATCGATAATTCTTCAGATTATTGCAATATGGCAGAAGAAAGGATTAAATCTTATCTACGACAAGGGAAACTATTATATATATGAATGAACCTATAATTTATACTAAGAAAAAATTAATAGAAAGGCTAAAAGAAATTTCCGAATCCGGCTGGATTAAAAATACCAGAAAAGGTAACCAAGGCGGAATAGGAAACACTCTGGAAGACCTGCTAGGTATCAAAGAAAACAATTTACCTATTCCTAATGCGGCTGAATGGGAATTAAAAGCGCAACGCATTAATTCATCATCCTTAACCACCTTATTCCATAGTGAACCGTCGCCAAGAGCGATTCGTTTCGTGCCTCAAATTTTATTGCCTAAATATGGATGGGAACATAAAGAATCCGGCAAAAGATATTCTGAAGGAGAAATGAGTTTCCGGCAAACTATTCACGGAAAAAATAGGAGCGATCGCGGTTTTATGGTAGTCATCGATAGAAAGGAAAGAAAAGTTCTAATTTCTTTCAATTATAAAGCCGTTGATGAAAGACATTCGAAGTGGTTAGAATCGGTAAAAAAATTGGTTGGATTAAAAGAACTGGATCCACAACCGTATTGGGGATTCGACGACTTAGAGCATAAAGCCGGAACGAAATTATTAAATTGTTTTTACGTTCAAGCCGAAGTGAAAAAAGAGAACAAAAAAGAATTTTATAAGTATTCAAAAGTTATGATGTTAGAGCAATTTAATTTTGAAGAATTTTTAAATCAAATAGAAAATGCAAATATTTTGGTAGATTTCGACGCCCGCACCGGCCATAATCATGGAACTAAGTTTAGAATAAGGCAAGATAAGTTATATTTATTGTATAAAAAAAAGACTATTATTATTTGACTTTTAATATTTTATGAAATTTAAAAATCAAACTAATTAAAAAATAAATATATATAATCATATATTGTTCTAATTATTGATAAAAAATGACTAAAATCAATATAATTCAAAGTCAATACGATCCGATAAAACTTGCAAATATTAATTGTCCTATTTGTGGTAATAAATATTGCAGGATAAATGAATCTCCTATTGAAGTCAATGGAACTATAAAATATATCTATAATTGCTTAAGATGCGGTATATTTTCAATTCCTGTAATTATTGATTTTAAATTAAAGGAAGAATTAAAAGATAAAAACAATAACAGGATTATAGTTTCTTCGTATTTAAGAGAAGAATACGAAAAATTAAACTCTGATACATATGAATTCAAAGATGTAGATGACATAAAAGCATTAATAAGAAATGCGTTAAATAATATTCCTTCAATTTCGGAAAAATTATTTAAATTATTAAAAGCAATAGAATGCGTTCAAGAAATACCTGGTAATGAAATCCCAATTATTTCAAATATAGATACTGATAGAGTTAATTTTGATAATGAAATACCTTATTATTATTACTTTTTGGCTATGTCATACGCCTTAAATGATAAAGAGTTAATATTTTATTTAAACTCATTGAAAGAACTTGGTTATATAAAATTGGATAATTGGTTCCCTTCTACAATACCTCCAAAAATACCTCCAAAAATTTCTATAACTGCCAAAGGCTATGAATACTTGGAAAAGGAAAGAATGTTGGATAGAACGGAGTCTAAAGACGCATTTATAGCTATAAAATTTGATAAATCTTATCAGTCGGTCTCAGACTTTATAGCGGATTCCATAAAAGAAAACGGCTATAACCCCGTAAGAGTAGATGAGCAACATCACACGGAATTTATAATGGACTATAATATGAGAAAAATTCAAGAATGCAGGTTTATGGTAGCCGAACTTTCGAGCCAAAACTTAGGTGTTTATTATGAAGTAGGTTATGCAATGGGTTTAGGAGTGCCGGTTATAGCGGTAGCAAAAAAAGATAGCGAAAACAATATTCATTTTGACTTAAGGCAGTTAAATACTATATTTTACGAGTCAAATGAAAGATTGCAAGAGATTTTATCGAATCGTATAGCCGTGTTATTTGGGGATTTAACAAGCAATGCTTAATGGATTAATCTATCTATATGAATTATAATCTAAAAGACTTGAAAGAAAGTTCTGCCGTGCAAAATCATATTAATATTTTGCAGAACATTATTGCTCGAATGGCGAGTAATAGCGCTAATAGCAAAACATGGGCAATAACAATTATATCCGCAATTATAGTTTTACTCATTGATAAAAACAAAATCTATATGATAGGTATTACCTATATTCCACTGGCGATGTTTTTTTTCTTAGATTGCTTTTATCTTGGATTGGAAAAATATTTTAGAGATGAATATAAAAACTTCATTGACAAGTTGAAAACATCTTCTTTTGATTTTGACAATATTTATAATATTAAAGGTCCGGGATTATGCGATAAAATATGTTATGCGCTAAAAGGAACGTGGTCTTGTTCTACAACCCCGTTCTATGCGATATTTGCAATATTAATATTTATAATCTTAAAAATATCTTAAGGGAGAATTGCAATGCCTAAAAGACAAGTTTTTTACAGTTTTCATTATGATAAAGACGTAATGCGCGTTCAGCAAATAAGAAATATAGGGGCTATAGAAGGTAACACTCCCGTTTCGACAAACGAATGGGAAAACATAAAGAAAAAAGGCGACAAAGCGATAAAAAAATGGATTGATGACAATATGGCTTATCGTTCTTGTGTCGTTGTGCTTATTGGCTCTGAGACAGCAGATCGGAAATTGGTTCAATATGAAATAAAAAAAGCATGGGAAGAAGGTAAAGGTTTATTGGGGATTTATATTCATAATATAAAATGTCCCAGAAACAGTAAAGATAAAAAAGGAAAAAATCCTTTTGAACGGTTTTATGTTAATGTGAAACAATTATCTGAAATTGTTGAATGCTATAATCCGAATACATCTGATACCTTTATTTTTTTAGATTGTTAAAAGTTAATAACATTTGAAAATTATCACATATGAAAATTGTGGCCACCTCGTCCTTGTTTTGGTCCCTGGTCTTGTTTTGGTCCCTGGTCTTGTTTTGGTCCCTGGTCTTGTTTTGGTTTTAGTTCCTGCTCTTGCTTCAACCTATCAATATGTTTATCTATCATGGCAATAGAATTCCTGATATCATTACGTTCGAATTTTACTTCTATCAGTTTGTTTAGTTTAAACTTGATAATTAAATGGCTTATACCCTTACGTTCTCTATCTTTAAATTTTATATTATTTAATGACTCCAAATAAAATTTAAAGATATTAAATACCTTAATATCTGTCAAGGTCTTTTTATAAAGCTCCTTATTTAGAATTTCACAATTAGCATTGTTTTCCTCATTGTTTTTTATAAAATAGATAATTTTACAGAATAACTCAAATAAACTATAAATTGTGGTAATATTTTTAACACCTGACCATATCAAATTTAGCCAATAATCTATGCTTTCATATTTTATTTTTTCTATTTCAACTGATTTCAATGATAATTCTTCCTGATTTATTATCCCATTTTCTATATATAACTCTAATAATCTTTTAAAAACATCGTATATGGTTTTTTTTGTAATTATATCAAGTTCGCCATCTTTTGTTCTTTCATTTGTTAATTCTTTGTCAGATTTATTTACACCATAATATTTTATTTGAATTTCTCTTGATGTTTTAGAAATAAACTTCTTATTTGAATATTCCATATTTTCTCCTCTTCAATTTATATATTTTAAATATATCTTTTTATTTAGATAAGTTCTATTAATCTTCTCAATCTCAATAATTTCTTAACGAAGAAAAAATCGAATTAATATCCTCAGGCTGTAATGCCCATCTGTACGCTGGATGTATCTCCCAATCATATCCGAAATCGGCAAATGGACTATATAGATACCTGTTCTCTTCAAAATATTTCCTATCAATATCTGTAATTTCTTTTTGTTTATTCAATTTTTCTTTTCTTGCTGTTAAAAAATTAATTTTATACATAAATGAAGCAAGTTCCTTCTCATTTGCAGTATGTCCATTAGCAAAATTAAATTTACCTGATTGAATGACATTATTAATTTTCTTAAGTAATCCGGCAGAATTATAGAGAAATTGGGTTTTAGCAAACTTTTCAACTCTGCTCGGCCTCATACCTAATAATAGTCGTTCAATATCTGGAAGTTCTGAGCGATACTCATTGATTGTATCCTGAAGTCTTCCTTGGGAATAATCAGAGAATATATTATCAAAATTCTTTGGAGTAATTTTGTTTAACCCATATTTATAAGCATCCTTTGCAGCAAGAGTGCATAGTTTTACTAAGTCTCTTGGCCTTTTACGAATTAAAGACATTAGCATTCTATACATTGGGATATTTTCCCAATTACCCCTACCGTTAAAACGAGGTTCCATCACATTATTAAGGTATCCCGCTAATACTTGTTGCTCTGCTTCTTTTAATTTAGCCTCATCAAAGTGTTTTCCAAAAAATGTCTCAATTCTTTTTACCAACATAAACAGAATTTCATGATTAGTCCATGCTAACCATATAACAGAACCTTCAATTTTATCCGTTGATTCGTCGGAAGTTCTATATAAAAAATAGACATCTGAGCGAAGTCCTATTCTAAAACTTATACCCTTATTCTCTGAAGCAATATCTCTGACGGAATTGATTAGGGCTGAAATTTTATGGACATCATGCATTTTTCCTTGCCATCCTCTATCTAAATCATCTATGTATATATTAAGCAACTTAGTATTTAAAAAAGAACTTATTATTTTTTTACTAGCAGGGATCGGGTTGATTTGCTTTATTTTTTCACTATCTTTAAAAGTATCTGTTAAAAAATTAATAATATTACCTCCGTAATTTCCTATTCTTTGCGTCCATCCTTCAGGTTCAGTTCCAAGATTTGATAGAACCTTTTTGGCCATTACTTTTATTAATCCTGATTTCCATTCCCTAATAATTTTATTAAAATCATCATCTTTGGGGGATATATCTAAAATATCATCTGGCTTTATCACAATAGGAAGTATCCCTTTCTCTGCATCTTCTTGATAAGCAACTCTAAATAAGGCAGACTTACCAACCCCTTTATGCCCAACTAAAATTCTTAGCGGTAAGATAGTTGTAACATTTTCATATACACTTGTTTTAAAATAATATTCTCGTAATCGCTCAGGACGTTCATCCTCTGCAGCTTCATGTCCAAATATATCTTGAATTACATCATCCGTAAAAGAGATTAATTTAGTCAAAATATTACCTCCAGTTTAAAATTAAGAATAAATTTTAAATCACTCTAACCATGATTCCTCCCCCACACATCATCAACCGCCTTCTTAAGCGTCCCCGGAACTAAATGAGAATACCTTTTCGTCATCTGCGTCGTCCGGTGCCCCAGAAGTTCACCCGTTATAAATAACGAAATCCCGTCTTTTACCATTTTACTTGCAAATATGTGCCTTAAATCATGGATATGCATATCCTTAAATCCCGCATTGTGGCAGGCGGTATGGAATGAACGCTTAAAATCGGTCAATTTAGCTCCGTTTTTATTAAATACGTATAAACAGTCTTGATTTTTTTCAATGCCGCTTAAAAGTTCTTTTAGCGGCTTGCTTATCGGAATATAGCGGTCGTATTTCGTTTTAGTGGCTTTAACAGCTATTACTTCGTTCTTTAAGTCCACGTCGTCCCATTTAAGATTTAAGGCTTCGCCTTTACGGCAGCCGGTGTAAATCAGAAAGGTTATTAAATCACGGGTCAGTTTATTTGTAGCTCCGCTAATGAGCTTCTCGATGTCTTCGTCTGCTAGGGTTTTAATGCGGGATAGTTCGTTTAATTTCTTAATGCCGGCGCAAGGGTTTTTGTCGAGATAACTTTTTTTAATACAATAATTAAAAAAATGACTTAATGCGGCAATTTCTATATTAACGGATCTGAATGAAATTTCAGATTCTCTTTTGCCGGAATTTTTTTCTAAAGACGTAATTTCCAGTTTTCTATTTAACCTGTAATTTTCAATTTTATCGGTAGTAATGCTATCTAAAGGCATATTTTGAAATACCGGCAAAAAATGTTTTGCTGAATTTATCTTGGACTCTTCGGTTTTAAAGCAATACGACTGGGACTTAATATAAATTCCCCAAGCATCTTTAAATTGATATTTTATATTTGACGGTAAATCGTGCTTTTTCCTGAGCAAATCGGCTTTAATCGTATCGGCTATATGTTCGGCGAGCTTTTTGTCGCCCGTTCTCGTCGAGCCTTTATAGCGTTTACCGTCTATCATAAAGTCATAGTAGTAATGTTTGCCACGAAGCCTTATATTTCCAGACATTTTGACTCTCCTAACCTATAAATCTTTGGGACAAATTTGGGACAAAAATCCTATAAAAATTATATAATTTATGCAAACTATAATCAATATAAAATTTATTAATGTAGTCTGAAAAGGCTTATTTACTGCGGTTTTATGTGGTGAGCCGCGCGGGAGTCGAACCCACGACCACCTGATTAAAAGTCAGGTGCTCTACCTGCTGAGCTAGCGGCTCTTAAATTGTAGGCGTTTTAATACTTATAAATAATTATATACTTATAAACGACGGCAAAGGAAGAGGAAGAATTTTAGTCAGATCCGGAAAGTTATAATTAAGACCGGTTGCGGCGTAAATGCCAAGTCCAACTATAACTATAACGCTGATAACCATAACTATCCACATTACATTAGTAAAATGTTTGTTATTGTCTTCCATATTAATCTCCCCCTAATATTATCTAAATATTATAAAGTTAATTTATATTTTTCAAACTTTAATATCCTAACAAAAAAATATTAAAATTGCAAGATATAAATTGAATAAATTTTAACTTTTGTTTATTTATATGAGCAAAATTTTTTTTAGGGAGTTGATTTAATTGACAATGCAAAGACTAAAATTATATAATATTTATATAAAAACTGCATTAATAAAAACAAATGAAATGTCGATTTAATATATATTTAATCGGGGATAAGAACCTTTTTAAAGACGAAAACAGCTATCTTGAAGCTTTAAACATCTGTTTTTATAACGGAGTCGGGGCATTTCAATTAAGACAGAAGGATATAAGTATTAATGATTTTATTAAATTAGGCGAAAAAGTTAAATTTATATTAAAAAAATATCCGGACGTAAAATTTTTTGTCAACGACAGAGTAGATGCGGCATTAGCGCTTGAAGCCGACGGCGTTCATTTAAATGTTAACAGTATTCCGGTTAAAACGGTTAAGGAAAAGATTAAAAATCTCAAAATATTTTATTCTTCCCATTCCATAGAAGAAGCTGTAAAAGCGGAGAAAAACGGCGCCGATTTTGTTACATTCAGTCCCGTTTATAAAACAAAAAATCAGGAATTTCAACAGGGGGCGGATATGCTGAAAAGAGCCGTTCATTCGGTTAAAATACCTGTTTTTGCGCTTGGGGGGGTTAACGAGTATAATCTTCCCGAAATTAAGAAAGCAGGAGTCGAGTATATTGCGGTTCAGTCGGGTATACTAAAGAGGAAGGATATCGGCAAAGCCGTTAAAACATTGTCGAAAATGCTCGATAATAAAATATAAATTCGTTTAATTAAATAGGAAACGATAATGGAATATATAAATCAGATAGAAGCCGCAAGGAAAAATATAATTACCGACGAAATGAAATTATGCGCCGAAGCCGAAGGCATTTCCGCCGAAACAATACGCTGCGACATAATGAACGGCTGGACGGTCATAACTAAGAACCGTTTACGGGATATAAGCCCTCTTGCCGTCGGAAAAGGCTTAAAGACAAAAGTTAATGCCAACATAGGTTCGTCGGGCGACAGCCACAGTATCGAAGAAGAATTAGAAAAGTTATTTACCGCCGTAAAAAGCGGCGCGGATGCCGTAATGGATCTTTCTACCGGAGGGAATATCATAGAATTTAGGCGAGATATACTTAAAAATTCAACCGTTCCGGTCGGAACCGTTCCGCTTTACGAAGCATTTCAGCCTGCCGTTGAAAGCGGCAATTCAAATAATGCAAATTTTGTAGATAAATTCGACCCGGAATATCTTTTTGAAGTTATAGAAAGACAGTGCGAGGAAGGAGTCGATTTTATCACCGTCCACTGCGGATTAACGTTGAACGCAATAAAAACTATGAATATGCAGACGAGAATTATGGGCATAGTTTCAAGAGGCGGTTCTTTGATTGCTTCATGGATGATAAGAAAAAATAGGGAAAATCCATTATATGCAGACTATGAGAGGCTTCTCAAGATTGCAAAGAAAAACGACGTAGTTTTAAGTCTCGGAGACGGGTTAAGACCCGGCTGTCTCAGCGATGCTACCGACAGGGCGCAGATTGCCGAACTTGTAACGCTGGGCGAATTGCAGAAAAAAGCTCTTGAAGAAGGAGTGCAGGTAATGATAGAAGGCCCCGGACATGTTCCTTTAAGCCAAGTCGAAGCCAACATAAAATTAGAAAAAAGCCTCTGCAACGGCGCTCCTTTTTACGTGCTTGGTCCATTGGTTACGGATATTGCCCCGGGATACGACCATATAACAAGCGCTATAGGCGGCGCAATAGCCGCGGGTGCGGGCGCAGATTTTCTATGTTACGTGACCCCCGCCGAACACCTAAGGCTTCCGTCAGTATCTGACGTGAAAGACGGCGTTATAGCCTCTAAGATTGCCGCCCATGCCGGAGATATAGCAAAAGGTATAAAAGGCGCCTTAGATATAGACTTAGAAATGAGCAAAAACAGGCGTGCCATGAACTGGGAGAAGCAGTATGAATGTGCGTTAGACCCTGAAAAAGCAAAAGAAATGAGAGCCTCTCTTCCTCTTAAAGACGATAAAGTCTGCTCTATGTGTTCCTCTTACTGTTCTATTAAATTAAACGCTTCTTTTAAATAAAATTAATTTATAAATTAAAAAATTAATGGACGAACTTAATAAAGAAGTACATAATATAAACCGCATTATTTCAGAAATTTACGGCGAATTTAAAAATATCCGTAAAATTGGTTATGATGCGCATAGCATTATAAAATACGATTCCTCCCAAATAGACAGGTTCGGTTCGTTCAAGTTTTTTAAAATAAACGGCGGATATATTTTAAAGCCTTTAGCGGACGAAAATGCAGCTGTTTATTCTCATTCTTTGTCGTTATCCGATTTTATAGGAATAGATAATATAATTAAAGACGTTTTTCAGAACACTATGAAATTTGCTTCGGGGAAACCTGCCAATAATGTGCTTTTATGGGGCGACAGAGGAACCGGAAAATCTTCCCTTATTAGAGCATTGGCGAAATCGTTCGGCGAGCCTCCTTATTTAAACAAGATTAAATTTATAGAAGTCGTGGAAGATACGGCGGAGCTGATATATGAATTAATTACCGTTATTAAGCTTAAACCTTACCGTTTTATACTGATTTTTGACGATATTGCGTTTGACGCAGATACCCCGTTTTATAAAAAACTTAAATCCATTCTTGACGGCGGGCTTGACGAACTTCCTGAAAATATTATTATTTACGCGACGTCCAACAAGCGTCATCTTACAAAAGAAATGTTTTCGACGAAAAAACCCGATTCCGATTTCATACATCCCGAAGAAGAAGCCGAGGAAGGTCTTTCCTTGAGCGACAGATTTGGTTTGACATACGGATTATACAGTTTTGATCAGGAAACATATCTTAAAATAGTAGAGCTGTATTTAAAAAAATACGGCGTTAAAGCGTCTTCCGTAGATATGGAAGGCATTAGGAAGAATGCCGTGAATTATGCCGTTATTAAAGGATCAAGGTCGGGAAGAACGGCAAAGCAGTTTGCTATAAGCTTAATTAAAGATAACTAATTAATTTAAAATAATTTTTCTTGCAAAAATTTTCCAAAGTTATAAAATTCATTAAATATGACGATACATTAATGAATTAAAATCAAACTAACATTTAATAAAAAAACTAAAGATGTCGGAGATTAAGTATTCCGCCGGATACAGACCTAAAATATCCATTAAGGCTAAGCTAATCTTATCTTTTTCTTTAGCCGTTTTAATCCCGTTAATACTTTTAGCCCTTGCCAACACATATATATTTAGAAGCCAGATTAAAAAAGAAAATCTCAATAAAGTCCGTATTACGTTAAGCGGGGCGCAGAGGATTTATTATTCGCAGGCAAACCGCCTGAAAAATGGATTTTTGATAGCCGCTTATAACCCTTATTTGATAAACGCCGTTATTCATAAAAATATCTCCTTTCAGAATAGCTTAATTAAATCGTATAAAGATGCTTTTAGTTTTGCCGACTATATAGGAATTACTAACAAGGAAGGATTAATTACGTCTTCTACCGGAGGAGTTAAAGGTTTCAAGCCTTTGCTGGGAGGTATGATATTCGAAGCTTTCAGGACGGGCTTTCCGGTCGTAAAAACTGCGATTATTCGTAAATCCACTCTTACAAAAATGAATATCAAAATATCTCACGGCGTTTCCGATATGTTTTTAGTAACGGTGGTTCCTCTTTTATACGACGGACATCCGGTAGGTTCTATTTTAGGCTTGATTAACTTAAATAATAACAGTTATTTACCGGAAACCATTTATAATGAATACCATTTAAAAACTGCCGTCTTTGCTTCTCTTTTTAACAGACAGGTATGTCTTACGACATTAAAAATTCCCGGAAATATTTTCGGCGAAGGCTCGAGGCTTCCCGAAGATATCCACGATAAAATCAAAAACGGAAAAAATTTTATAAAAGAGTTGAATTACAACGGACAAACGGTTTTTGCGGCATTTCATCCCATAAAGAACATAAACGGCAAGGTTATAGGTTCTATTGCCGTTTTCATTTCAAACAAGAATTATCTCAGTTTATTCCGAAAGACCGCTGAATATGCAATATTTATTATTTTAATAGGCTTGATTATATCGCTTCTTATCTCCTATTTCGCCTCAAAAGATACCTTAAATCCGATATTTGCCATAAAAACTGCAATAAAAGAATTTACCTCGGGAGACTTAGACACTAAACTCGTTATTAATACAAACGACGAGTTTGAAGGCATAGGCAAGGGTTTTACGGAAATGGCTATGACCGTAAAAGACAGGGAAGAAAGAATGGAAAAGTATAATTCTTTTTCCGATTTTTTAGTAGGCTCTTTAGATTTCGATAAGATAATAACTTCTACTTTAAACATTTTAGAGGAACTGTTAAATATATCTTCAGGTATTATATATATCTACAGCAAAAGCGGAAAATTTAAAACCGAAATTGGAGCCGCCGGTAAAGATAACGGCGACGGCTCAGATATAAAAACGGATAAAACAGACGACGAAGATTCAGTTGTATTGCCCGAAGACAAGGAAGGTTTTTTAATTCCGTGGCAGTTTTACGGCATAAGGAAATTTGTCGCTAACAAGATAAGCGCTTCCGAAGGTATGGCGGGACACTGTCTTAAAGACAGAAAGACGATATGGTTTCACGATATTCCGGAAAACGCGATGATTCTTAAAGAAAAGCTTATGGAAAAGGGCGGAGAAGGAATGGCTATAGATTACGGTTTTTGCGAAGTATTTCCAAAAGATATAGTCTGGCTTCCTATGTATATAGGCGATACAAATATCGGCGTTTTAATGGTTTCTTCTATTCACGGATTCAAAAAAGAAGATATTTCGTTTTTAGAACACGCCGTTAAAGAGCTTTCGGTATCCTTAGACAATGCGAAGATACACAAAAAGGTAAACGAGCTTTCAATTACCGACGATCTTACGGGGCTTTATAATAGAAGAAAAATGGATGAGGTCTTAGAAAATGAGTTCAATAAAGCAAAAAGATACGGCAACGGTTTATCCATTATGATATTAGACATAGACCATTTTAAACGCATAAACGATTTTTACGGACACAAAGTCGGCGACGTCGTTTTATCCCGGATAGGCGGTATTTTAATGCGTAATATAAGGAATATAGATATAGCGACAAGATACGGCGGAGAAGAGTTCGTTATAATTTTGCCGCAGACCGATTTTGACAGCGCTCTTTTTGCGGCTAAAAAATTAAAAAATATCATAAAAAACCAAAGGTTTACTCAAATTAAAGGCGAAGTCACCATTTCCATTGGCATAGCGACAATGCCGGACGAAAGAATAAATACCGTCGACGATATTTTAAAAATAGCCGACGATTTCCTTTATGAGGCAAAGAACAGCGGCAGAAACAGGATAATAGGGGAGTATAAGGGAAAGAAGGTCGAGATTGCCGCAGACGACGACGATACCCCGGGTAATTCTTAAATATGGAAATAAATACGGTAGGAATCGATATAGGGGGGACAAATTTAAGATGCGGAGTTATAGAAGAAAACGGAGCGGTAAAGAGCCGCCTGTCAGTTTCGTTCGGTGAATCTCTAAACGAAACTGAAAAACAGGTAGATTTTATAATACGTAATGTAAGAAAATTTTTAAAAACAAACGAAAAATACAGCGTTAAAGCTATAGGCGTCGGCATAGCGGGGCAGATAAACGATAAAACAGGCAGTATTCTGTTTTCTCCAAATCTGAACTGGCACGATGTTCCGCTTAAAAAGATACTTAAAAAGGAAACCGGTTTAGACGTTCATATAGCAAACGACTTAGCTGCTATTACTTATGGAGAATGGAAGTTTGGTTCGGGGAAAAATGAAGATAACTTTATATGTATTTTTGTGGGAACAGGAATAGGTTCGGGAATCGTAATTAACGGCGCTTTATATAACGGTTGCTCAAACGCCGCCGGAGAAATAGGGCATATAACCGTAGTTTCGGGAGGAAGAAAATGCACATGCGGAAATTACGGTTGTTTAGAGGCGTATGCCGGCGGACTTGGAATTGCAAGGATAGCACGGGAAAGAGCGGAGATAGACAATGCCGGTTTTAAAAATATTATAGACATTGCGGGCGGCAAAGTTGAGGATATAACAGCGGAAACTATATCTATTTCTTATAAAAACGGAGATAAAAATGCCGCCGCATTAATTAAAGAAACCGGGATTTATTTGTCCAACGGCGTAATAAGCGCGGTAAATCTATTGAATCCCTGCGCAATAATACTAGGCGGCGGAGTTATAGACGGAATACCCGACCTGTTCAATATAGTGAAAAAAGAGACTACGGAAAAAGCGCTTAAGGCTTCCACGTCAAACCTCAAAATATTGAAATCAAAACTTGGCAAGGATGCGGGAATTATAGGCGCCGCAGGGTTAGCTCAGTCAAATTTCATTTAGCGCAAACGGATATTATATATAAGCCTCTCCATCTTCGTATGTAAGATTTTCAAAAGAAGTATATTTATCGATATAAGAAAGCTTAACGATGCCTGTAGGACCGTTTCTCTGTTTACCGATTATTAATTCTGCTATGCCTTTGTTTTCCGTATCTTTTTTATAAACTTCCTCTCTATAAACAAACATAATTAAGTCGGCATCCTGCTCTATAGCTCCGGATTCTCTTAGGTCTGCAAGCTGAGGTTTTCTATCCTGCCTCGATTCCACCATTCTGTTTAACTGGGAAAGAGCAATTACCGGAATGTTAAGTTCCTTTGCAAGACCCTTTAACGAACGGGAAATATCGGCAATAGCTTGTTCCCTTGATTCTATGTTGTGAGAGGCTTTCATAAGCTGGAGATAGTCTATTATGACTATTTCGATGTTTTTTTCTCTTTTTAATCTGCGGGTTTTAGCTCTCAATTCGGTTACCGTTATGCCGGCGCTGTCGTCGATATAAATAGGAATGTCCTCAAGTATTTCAAGCGCTTTGTGTATGTTTTCTATATCGGGATTATGAATTTTACCTCTTCGTAAAAAAGAAGAGTCTATTTTAGCCGTCATAGCCAGAAGACGTGTCGCAAGCTGTTCTTTAGACATTTCAAGCGAAAAAAACGCTACCGGAATCTTTTTAACAGCGATATTTTTTGCGATGCAAAGAGATAAAGCCGTTTTTCCCATAGAAGGTCTCCCTGCGATAATAATAAGATCGGAAGGCTGAAAGCCGTTTGTATATTCGTCTAAATAATTTAATCCGCTGTGAATGCCGGTAATAACATCATCTTCATGCTTTTTAGAGGTTAACTTTTTAAAATAATCGACTATTAAAGGGTAAACTTCGACATAATTTTTAGGAGCATCCTTTTCGGTTGCGTCGAATATAGTTTTTTCCGTAAAATCGATTATATTTTCGACGTCGTCAATCTGTTCGTAACATTTTTGTCTGATTTTATTTGAAGCGTTGATAAGATTTCTAAGAGTAGATTTTTCTTTTACTATTTTTGAATACTGCTCGATATTAAAAAGTCCGGCAGGCATTTCAAAGAGGGAAGACAGATAGTTGCTATAATCAAAATCGGAAAAGCCTTTCGAGAAGTCGGCATCCTTTTCTAAACTGTTTAAAATCGTAATTATATCTATAGGCTCGTTTTTTTCGCTTAATCTTACAATTACTTTATAGATTTTTGAGTTTACGCTGTCGTAAAAATCTTCGGGAATGATAATTCCCAGAATCGAATTTATCTGAGAATTATCAATTAATATAGATGATAACAAAGCCTTCTCGGCATCTATCGAATTAGGAGGAACAATACTTATAGAATCTGTAAATCCTTTTTTCTTTCTTTCGATTTGCATAAATGCATAAAAGTAATGCTTAAATTATTAAACTTCCGGCACTACGTTGACTTTAATATCCGCAATAATATCTTTAGAGAGTTTGACTTTAACGGTCTGCATCCCGAGTTCTTTTATCGGATTATCAAGATTGATTATTTTTCTGTCGATATTAAAGCCGGAATCTTTAAGCTTGCTTTCTATATCCATAGATGTAATACTTCCAAATATTTTTTCGTTTTCGCCGACTTTAACCGGTATAGTAATTTCGATTTTTTCAAGATTATTCTTAATCTCTGTAAGTTCCGAGGTTATTTTTGCTTTCTTTTTATCTATTATCTTTTTTTCATGCTCGACTGTTTTAACATTGGAGTTTGTAGCAGGTATCGCAAGATTTTTAGGCATTAAAAAATTTCTGGCATAACCATCGGCAACATTGACTTTTTCCCCCATAAAACCTAAATTTTGAACATCTTCTTTAAGTATAACTTTCATATTAAATTAGCCTCCTTTTTTGTTTCTATTTTTCTAAAATTAAACCACATATCGAAGATTCCGGTCATTATAACAAGTATAATTATCGGATTGCTTAAAATAAAAATTATTCCATATCCGAGTATTCTTAAAAATATATTTACATTGAATTTATTAAAAAAGAAAGAGAGTATCGTTAACCCTTGAACTAAATAAACCGAAGAAGATAATAAAATTATATTATAGCCTATATATTTAAATATTCCAATCGAAAAAACAGAAATTAGTATCCCTAAAATAAGGAACAATAAAAAATAGTCCGATGATCTCCAGAGCAATAAATTTTCCTTTACGCCGTTAAAAAAAACATTATTCTTTTTTGAAATTCTTTTCAAAAATATAAAACTTATCCATATGCTCATCCATGAAAAAATTATAAGTATTGCCGGCAAAAGCAATAAAATAATTTTTAGAAGTTTAGAAATTAAAACCCGCATCTTTAAAGTGGTAAAATATGTCATACCCATCTTATTATATTCGGTTATAAGTTTCCCCGTCATATCCGCCGATAAATAATTTAAAGACGGCAGGATATTTATTTTTCCGGCAGATATGTAAACGGCGCCAATAAAAAAAGATACCGCAAACACGGCAGATACGGGAATATAAATAGACTTTGTCACCCCGGATCCTTTTGAAATCAAATAGGAAAATATGTACGGTATAACGATAAACACTAAAAATTGAATTATTATAACCGAAATAAAAAAGCGTCCGAAAGCGGCGTGACTAAAATAACCGCTGAAGTTAACCGTGCCGCCGTTTATTAAAAAACCGACTGCGATAACAATAGACAGTATTATATTGATTGCCGAAGCGGATCCAACAATAGAAAATAAAAGTATTAAAGTAATACCGTAATATATATAAAAAAAAGGATTAATAAATGAATATATTCCTTCATATATTGAATTTATAATAAATAAAAACAATAAAAAGGAGAACAATAAACTTAATAATACCGTTTTTGTTCTAAACATTAAATATTAACGGACATATATGGCATTATAGAAACTATTCTTGAAATCTTAATAGCTTTTGACACTCTTCTTTGATGATAGGCGCAGTTTCCGGTAATTCTTCTCGGCATAATTTTACCTCTTTCGGAGACAAAATTTCTCATAAGCCTTGAATCTTTATAATCAATTTTTAAGTTTTCGTCTGCGCAGAATCTGCATATTTTTTTTCTGGTATACGTCCTGCGGACAAAACCTGTTCCTGCAGGTTTTGTGGTTTTCTTATGCTGGTAATTATTCATTAACTGCTTCCTCCTTATTTTCCTTTTTCGACTCTATATCCTTTGTAAATATCACTGTTTGAAATCTGATGCAATCGTCGGCGATTCTTAAATTTCTCTCAAGTTCCTGTATAAAAGATCCTTTTGCCGAAAAATGCACTAATATAAATTTTCCTTTGTTTAGTTTTTTAATATCGTAGGAAAGTTTTCTAGCGCCCCAGTCTTCAAGGTCTAAAAATTCAGCGCCGTTTTTAGACATAATATCCTTTATTTTGTCGATAAACTGATTAAACCTGTTTTCCTCTATGTCGGGATTAAGGATAATCAACGTCTCATATTTTTTTGGAAATTGATGTTCGATTTTTTTTAAAAAATTTTTCTTAACCAATTACAAAGCCCTCCTTAAAAGTGTTCTTATTCTTATTAATATGAAATAAATATTATAATATTTGAAAAATAAATTTGCAATAACTAATTTTTATTTTCTAAGAGTAGAGAATTTATATATGTTTCGGGGGTCGAAATAGACCGCATAGACTTTTTAAGCTTAAACATATGATTTATCGGCATTTTTCCCGATAATATATATCTTATTACGAACAACATATCGTTTACTCTTAGATTAAGGCTTTTATAGGATGTCTTATAAAGATTTGAAAATTCTTTAAAAAAATCGTTCTTAGATAAAAATGTTTCCAAAACGGGATGGAATAAATCGTAATACGAATAATTTTTAACGGTTAATTTGTCCCTTAGTTCATTATAAAGTTTTGTCCCCGGAAGCGGAGTTAAAACGGAAAACACGGGAACGCTTATCTTAAGTCTTTTCACGAAATCGATTAATTTTTTAAAATCTAATTTCGTAAAATCCGGCGATACTATAAAAGAAGCAGTTACGGCAACATTATTTTTTTTTGCGATATAATAAGCTTTCTCGTTGTTTAAAGAAGAATTGCTTTTATTGATACTGCTGAGCTTTTCATCGTCAACGCTTTCAAATCCTATAAAAATATTGGAAAGCCCCAATTCTTTCCACTGCGAGATAAGCTCGGGATGTTTTACTATAGTATCGCTTCTTGCCTGTATAGTGTATAGTTTGTAGATTCTTTCTTTTTTTAGAAGTTCGCCGATTTTTTTTGCCCTTTTAACGTCGCTAAAAAAATTATCGTCCGTAACGAGCACGTAATCTTCTTTAATTTCTTTGAGCTCGGCAACGACTCTTTCGGGAGTTTTAGACCTGTAAGTTCCTTCGTAGAAATTCCAAACGCTGCAAAAATCGCACTTAAACGGACAACCCCTTGCGGTTTCAAGGCATGCTAACGATGTTCTGATTCCCAAGTAATATTTTTTCCTGAATTCTTCGGTAAGATGCCGTGCAAAAAAGGGAAGGTCGTTTATGTTTTTAAGTAAAACCCTGGGCTGGTTTTTTATCTGGATCCCTTTATCGTTGTATATAATGCCTTTTACATTTGACAAATGAGAACCTGCGGCAAATGCGTTAACGAGTTCCCGGACGGTATACTCCCCTTCTCCGATAACCACGGCATCAATCTCTTTAACGTTAAAATCTAAAGGATAGACGGAAACATGATGTCCGCCTACAAAAACGTAGCGAACCCCGAATTCATTTTTTACTCTTTTTGCAAGTTCGATAGTCCTGTAGACATCGGGAGTAAAAGAACACGAAAAGCCTACGACCTCAGGTTTAAATTCTTTTATTACATCGTCTAAATATGCGTCGGGACGGCAATCCACGGCTCTTAAGTCGGCTATTTTTACCGTATGGTCGTCTCTGAGGAGGCTTCCGGCTATTGCTTCAAGACCGGTTGGTTCTATTAAAGATACGTTATTGAGTCCGATTACGCTTGTATTATTCGGTTGAACTAATAAGATTTTCATGATTATTTTTATATTTATATTTATGCGATAGTTAATTTATTTATAAAATATTAGAAGCATATGTAATGCAACTATTAATTATAAGTATATCATAATATATATAACAAATTATATTATTTTATTTTTTTTATACTTATACAGATGACCTAAAGAGTAAATTTATTTATATCGCCTAACAGTTCATCCAGTTCATTTATGTCTTTTTTCTCCGAAGGTTCGTTTTTTTCGTCTTTATTTTCATTTTTTAAAAAATCTGCTAAATCATGATTTTCGGCTGATGCCTTTTCTTCCGATGTCTTTTCTTCTCCCGTGCTTTTTGAAGCGGAAAGTTCGGTTTTATCGCTTATTGTACCGGATATATCTATTTTAACGCGTTCTGAAGGAAAAGAAATTTCCATATTTTTATCAGCCTCCCTGTTTATTAAGTCGGTATTTGTCTGGAGAAGGTTTTTTATCGAATTTATCATAACGATTCTTTTATTTAATAAGTCGTCTATATTTTCGGTTATTTTTAAATATTTTTTGTTAGCGTCTTTGACGATGTTTTCGGCTTCGGCAACCGCTCCTCTTTTTATAGCCTCCGCTTCCATTACCGCCGCTTTTTTTATGTCGTTGGAAACGGATTGCACCATAAGTATCGCCTCGCTGATCGATTTATCCTTTTCTTTGTAATCCGCAATCTCCTGATTTTTTTTGACGAGTTCTTCTTTTAGCCCGTAATATTCGCCGTAAAGTTTTTCCATGTCTTTAGATACGATTTCAAGAAAATTATCTACCTCGCTTACGTCGTACCCTTTTATTTTTTTTGAAAATTTTTGAGACCTTATTTCTAAGGGAGAAAGTTCCATAATTTTACACCCGTTTTATGAAATCATAAAAGGCAGAATATAATTAAATTCTGCAAATTTTAATAATGTTAAAATTATCCAGATTATAAAAATAACTATTATAGGCGATAGATCGAAAGCAAAGGCGTTTCCTATCGGAAGTATTAATCTTACTTTATTTAGAACAGGTTCGGTAATGTCGTTTATAAAACGAACAATCGGATTATAAGGGTCTGGATTTACCCACGACAGCAAAGCTTTTATGATAATTATCCACATATATACATTAAGAATCGTGTATAATATATCGAAAAAATATTGAACAAAGTTGATAAATAAAAGATTCATTATTAGTTCATTATTAGTTTTTTTAAAATTTAATATATAATATAACATAATTATCCAAGAATATACAATAATTATGACAAACAGCGAAATTGCCGAAGTTTTTCAACAGATTGCGGAAGTTCTTGAAATAAAAGGAGAAAACCCTTTTAAAATACGCGCTTATTTAAATGCCGCCGCCGTTATAGGCAAACTCGGAGAAAATTTATCCGATATAGTTTCAGGCGGAGAACATTTAGACGTTCCGGGTATCGGCAAAGACCTCTCCTTAAAAATAAAAGAACTTGTAGATACGGGGAGGCTTGCATATTACGACGAGCTGGTTAAATCAGTACCGGAAGGACTGCTTGAACTTACAAAACTGCGCGGATTAGGTCCTAAAAAAGCAAATCTTTTATATAACGATTTTAATATAAAAGGAATCGAAGAGCTGGACGACGCGATTAAATCTAATAAACTTAGCGGAATTCACGGTTTAGGACAAAAAACAGTAGAAAATTTAAAAAAATCGATAGAGGATTACAAAATTTTCAAACAGAGATTTTTATATATAGACGCTTTTAATCAAGCGTTTCTTTTTGAAGCCTATCTAAAAAATACCCTGCAAAAACTTATCGGTGAAATTAGGACGGCAGGCTCTTTAAGAAGAAAAATGGAAACAGTAGGAGATATCGATATCGTGGTTTCCGTTTTAGCTGGAAAAGAAAAGCAATTTTCTGAAAGGTTTTTAAGTTATCCTGAAATTTTAAGAGTCGAATCTGCGGGAGAAACCAAAATAAGCGTTATCCTAAAGAGCGGGATACATGTCGATTTAAGAATAGTCCAGCCGGTAGATTTTGTATATGCGCTTCATCATTTTACCGGATCAAAACTACACAACGAAGAACTTAGGTCGAGAGAAAAAAAACGCGGCTATAAGATCAACGAATACGGAATATTTATGAATAACGAAAATAAAATAGCGGTTAATAACGAAATTGAATTTTACGATGTATTCGGAATGCAGTTTATTCCTCCGGAATTAAGGGAAGGAACTGGAGAAATAGAGGCGGCGTTAAGCCGCAGCATACCGGTTCTTGTAGAAGAAGGAGATATTCGAGGAGTTTTTCATATTCATACGACATATACGGACGGAAAAGAAAGTTTGGAAGAAATGATAGAATCCTGCATAAAACAGGGATATAAATATGCGGGGATTTCCGATCATTCCGTTTCGGCGCATTATGCAAACGGACTTTCCGCTTCCGAACTTGAATCTCAGATAGAATATATAGACAGGCTGAATAAAAAATATGAAGGCAGAATTAAAATTTTTAAGGGCATCGAATCCGATATTCTTCCTGACGGAAATCTTGATTATAATGAAAAAATTCTAAAGAAGCTTGATTTTGTAATAGCGTCGGTTCATTCTAAGTTTAATATGACGGAAAGGATTATGACGGAAAGGATTATAAACGCCGTTAAAAATCCTTATACTACTATGATAGGACACCTTACAGGCAGACTTCTTTTGGAAAGAAACGGGTATGCCGTCGATGTATCTAAAATTTTAGATTTTGCCGCTGAATATAAAACTATTATTGAACTCAATGCCAATCCTAAGAGACTCGATATAGACTGGAGACATATTAAGGAAGCGATATCTAAGAATGTTTTACTTTCTATAAATCCGGACGCCCATAATTCGTCCTCGCTATATTTTGTTAATTACGGCGTTAATATTGCAAGAAAAGGTTGGGCGAAAAAATCCGATATTTTGAATACGAGAAGCGTTTCCGAAATTTCCGATATTTTAAACGGTATAAGAGATTACAAGAAGAAAAAAATATGACTTTAAAAATTTTATCGGTTGCAGGATTTGACGGTTCCGGGGGGGCGGGGATAACTTCCGACGCTAAAATATTTTCTAAATTTAAGGCATTAGGTTTATCCGTCGTTACGGCAATGACCGCCCAAAACCCCGATAATATTTATATGATAGAGCCGGTTTCCGAGGCTTTTTTTGCGGCTGAACTAAATGCCGTATTCGATTATTTTTCGGTGGATGCCGTAAAAACCGGTTTAATATTAAATAAAAACCAGAGTCTGATATTAGATGGATTTCTAAAAAAACATAATACGAAAACGGTCGTTATCGACCCCGTTTATATTTCTACTTCAGGGAGGAAGTTGACGGAAAAGTCGGATTATCCCGGCTTTTTGATTCCTTTATTTAAGTATGCAACCGTCATTACTCCCAATATTAAAGAAGCGGAGCTTATTTCCGGGATAAGGATTAAAGACTTAAGAGAAATGAAACTTGCGGCAAAAATTATAAGAGAAAAAAATACCGGTATTAAAAATATAATAATAAAAGGGTCGCATATTTCCGAAAAATCGGGCGAAAAAAAAATATTTAACGTCCTGCTCGATTCTAAAAACAAATTTTTTATATCCGAAAGCAAAAAATTAGGTATAGGTAAAGAGATTCATGGAACCGGATGCGCTTTTTCAGCCTGCCTGACATCTTTGCTCGCTAAAGGGGTTAATATAGAAGATGCTTTTTTAGAAACGGAAAAATTTGTTTCTAAAATTATACGAAATTTAAAAAAAATACCCGATAATACTCCGGAAAAGGATATATATATTACGGGAAATATATAGATAATCGGATGAGCTTCGCTGAACTTCGTTATTGTAAGGCGCCCTTCAAAATTTTATTAATTACCGGAAAAGGCTTGTATCCGGTAACTTTTTTATAAAGAATTAGCCCTTGATATATAAACAATGTTGGAGTTCCACTCACCTTTGCATTCATACCGGACGACATGTTGCTTTTTATAAGTCTTTTGGCTAATCCGCTTCTCACGCACGATTCTTCTTTTTTCAGGTTTATTATTCCTTTTGCGCGGGTTTTGAGAAAATAGTATAAGTCTCCAATTGCGCTCCAATCGTTTTGATATTTATAAAGCAGGCTTCTTACCGGCATATATTTTCCTTGAAAAGCGGCGCAATCGGCATATTCCGCGCCTTTAAAAGCGTATTTATGTATTAGCGTCAGCGGAAAGTCTCTGAATTGAATAAAAATCTTTCCTGTTTTGACATAATTTGCGGTAATGCCCGGCAGGTCGTTTTCTTCAAATTTTCTACACCAGTAGCATTGAAAGTCGGTATATATAATAATTGTAACCGGCGCATCCGGATTTCCTATTTGTCTGTCGTTATTTACCGTGCGAACGAAATTGCTATAGGAAACCGCTCCTGCTTTAGGAGTTGCGCAAAAGCCGATTGCGATTATAATAACGGCGAAAAAAGCTAAAAAAAGTAATTTTAAATGATTCATAATCACAATATTATCATATAGGTTTATAAAGTCAAGATGATTTCGGCATTTATCCGGTAAAATGTTGAAAATGGGTTTTATCCGCTCCGCATACGGGGCATACCCAGTCGTCGGGTAATTTTTCGAAAGGCGTCCCCGCCTCTATGCCTCCTATAGAATCTCCCACCTCGGGATCATAAATATAGCCGCAAACATCGCATTGATATTTAGGTAGAGCAAGTTCCTCCGTTCCAGCCATTTAACTTCTCCTTAGCTTATTATGTTTTTAATTTAAATTTTTTTAAAATGAGTTTTGTCTAATTTGCAAATAGGACACAACCAATCGTCCGGTATATCTTCAAAAGGAGTTCCCGGCGGTATTCCGCCTTCGGGGTCGCCTTTTGCGGGGTCATAAATATACGGACACGCTTCGCATAAGAATTTATCTTTATCCGCTTTATCCGCATTTGTTTCGATATTTTTATTTTCGGTATCCATGATTAATTTTTTCTCCTTATTTAATTATATCAAATTTATTATTTTTTTAAAGTGGTTTAACTGATATAATTGAATAAATAAATTTTAAATTAAAATTAAATATAAAGAATATCAAGAAAATAAAAGGGGAAATAGAGCCGGATGGATGTATTTAAAAAAAGCCTTGTTTCATTTATCGAAGCGGTAATTAAAGAAAAAAAAAATATAGATATTCCGAACGATGAAACGGAAAAACTAATAAAAAATCCCCCCGACGCTTCTTTCGGCGATTATTCTATTGCTTCTTATTATCTTGCGGGATACGGTTTTAAGGGAAAGCCTGAAGAGATTGCGGAGGAAATTTTTAATATTTTAGAGCCTAATTTTGAAAGAATCGGAGATCTTTTCAATAAAATAGAAATAAAAGGGGCTTACGTTAATTTTTTCTTAAATAAAGCGCAGTTTGCTTTGCATATTATACAAGATGCTTACGATTCGGGCGGGGATTACGGAAAAGGCTTTCCGGAAAAACCGCTGAAAGTGATAATAGATTTTTCCTCGCCCAATATCGCAAAGCCTTTCGGAGTGGGACATCTGCGTTCAACCGTTATAGGAATGAGCCTGTCTAAAATTTATGAATTTTGCGGTCATAATGTTATCAAAATAAATTATCTCGGAGATTTCGGGACGCAGTTCGGCAAACTCATAACCGCCTTCTGCCGTTATTATGACGATATCGATTTCAAAGAATTTGAAGTAAATCCGGTAAAGGTTTTATATAATCTTTACGTTAAAATACATAAGGAAGCTGAAGAACATACTTCTATCGAGGAAGATGCAAGAAATAATTTTAAAGAATTAGAAGAAGGTTTAGTATTGAATAATGCCGGAAGATTGGAAGACAGGCTTTCGTTTATTAAAGACGGGTATCCGGAAGATGTTTTAGGAGTCGCGCTTGATATGGGCGCGCTGAGTAACGCAGGGAATGATCTGAAGCTTACCGTAGAAAATAAATCTCGTTTTTGCGGTTCCGCCGATGGAAAAATAATATTGTGGAAAATTTTTAGAAACCTTAGTAAGCAAGAGTTTGAAAGAATTTATGAATTAATAGGTATAAAATTCGACCGTTACGAAGGCGAAGCCGAAAGCGCAGTGTTTTCTAACGAGATAGTTAAAATTTTGCTCGAAAGCGGAATTGCGGAAGTCAGCGAAGGTGCGGTAATAGTTAGAATTGAAGGCGTCAAAGCCCCTGCGTTGATTGCGAAGAGCGACGGAACATCCCTTTATCTTTCAAGGGATATAGTTACGGCAATTTTGAGAATGGCAAAATATAATTTCGATAAAATGATTTACGTCGTCGGCTCCGAACAGTCGCTTCATTTTAACCAACTTTTCGGCGTCTTCGGCATACTTAAGAAAAACCTGAATAAAATAAACGATAATTCAAATTTTAAACATTATATCTCCCTTATAAACGGCAGACTTATTCATGTTAAATTTGGAAGAATCATAGGGATGTCCACACGGAAAGGCAATTTAATATTTTTGGAGGATTATATAGAAGAAGCGCGCCTTAAGGCTGAAGAAAAGCTGCTCCTCGACAATAAAATTACCGAAGCGGACAAAGACGAGACATCTTTAAAAGTAGGTATCGGAGCGGTCATATTTAACGATTTAAAAACAAGGCGGACTACCGACGTAAATTTTAACTGGGACAACGTTTTATCTTTTGAAGGGCAGACCGGGCCCTATCTTCAATATACCGTTTCGAGGATAAACAGTCTTGTATCTAAACTTGAGCCTAAATCTGAATCCGGCTCGTTAAATTTAAACGGCAAAGTTTCTAATTCTTTATTTTCGGAGAAAGACGCAGACTTTAACGATATTTTCTTAATAGCAAAACAAATCTCCCGTTTCAAAGACGCCCTTAACGAAGCTATGGAACAGAATGAGCCTTCCGTTTTAAGTTCTTATGCTCTGGAACTTGCTTCGTTGTTTAACAAATATTATCAAAATTACAGACTCATCGGAAACGATCCAAGCTACATAAAACCGCGTATTTTTATGTTGTCGACTGTAAGAAACGTATTAACCGCGGTTTTAAATTTACTGTGTATTCCGGTTCTCGAAAGGATGTGACGCTTATGGGCCTCGAGATAAAAAATCTAACCGTAGAATTGCGAACGGATAAGCATAACCCTATTAACGTAGTTGATTCTTTATCTTTAACCGTAGATGAAGGAGAGATTGTTTCGTTAGTGGGCGAGTCCGGCAGCGGTAAATCTTTTCTGGGATTGTCAATTTTAAGGCTAAATCCGCCGCGTATTTCAAAAATTATTTCCGGCGAGATTAAAATAAAATGCAAATCCCATGGTAATGAAGGTAATGCAATAGACATTACCAAACTTGGGCAGGAAGAACTTATAGGAGTCAGAGGCAGGTTAGTATCTATGATATTTCAGGATCCTAACACGTCTTTAAATCCGGTTATGAAAATAGGAGAACAGATAACGGAAGCCATACTCGCCCATAAAAAAGTTTCTAAAAAAGAAGCGAAAGATGTTGCCGTTTCGTATTTAGATTTAATGAACATAGACGGAAAATCGAGATTTGGTTCTTATCCGTACGAGTTATCGGGCGGAATGAGACAGAGGGTTATGATTGCAATGGCTATGGTTTTAAATCCTTGTTTTTTGATAGCCGACGAGCCCACTACCGCTTTAGACGTTACGACTTCCCTTCAGGTTTTAAAACTTATAGAAGGTATAAGAGAAAAATCTAATATAGGAGTTATTTTTATAACACACGATTTGACCGTCGCAAGAAGCATATCCGACAGGACTTACGTATTTTATGCAGGGCAGGTAATGGAATCTGGAAATACGGTGGATTTGATAAATAATCCGGCTCATCCCTACTCCGTTTCTTTAATTAAAAGTATTCCGTCTTTATCTGCGGATTATGTCCCGAAGCAAAAGCTTTTCACTATACCCGGTTTTCTTACGAAAGACGATTTTAGCAAAGGAAAATGCAGGTTTTACTCCAGATGCTTTAAAAGAAACGAAGATTGCTTGAAAGATATACCGCTTTTCAGTTTTGAAGGCGGAAGGGACGTCAGATGCATAAAGGTAAAAATATGAGCGAAAATATAATTTTATCGGTTTCGGATCTTTCCAAACACTATAAATATTATAAAACTTTATTCGATATTAAAAAAAACGTAATTAAAGCCGTTGACGGCGTATCTTTTGACGTTTTTAAAAATGAAATATTTGCTGTAGTAGGGGAAACCGGATGCGGCAAATCCACTCTTTCAAAGTTAATTTTGGGACTGACGGAAAAAACATCCGGTAAAATATATTTTGAAGGCGAGCTCCTTGATTATAGCAATAAAAAGAAGAATTTCAGAAAAAAAATTCAAATACTTTTTCAGGACCCTTACTCCTCGCTTAATCCCAAAAAAAAGATTTATAAAATAATTTCTTACCCTGCGGTTAAGAACGGCGTTATAAAAAATAGGCATAAAGACAGAATGGATTTTGCGGCGGAACAGCTTAAAACAGTAGGATTGCCCGAAAGCACGGCTTCCGATTATCCGCATATGCTCTCGGGGGGACAAAGGCAGAGGGTCGGAATAGCCAGATGTTTATCCGTTCAGCCCGAACTTCTTATTTTAGACGAACCCGTTTCTGCTTTGGATGTTTCTATATCTGCTCAGATTTTAAATCTTTTAATGGACTTGCAGAAGAAAAACGGGATGAGTTATATATTTATAACGCATGATTTGAAATTAGTCAAACATCTTGCCGACAGAGTTTGCGTAATGTACGGCGGAAAAATAACGGAGATTGCTAAAACGGAAGATTTTTTTAATGCGCCTATTCATCCATATTCAAAAACTCTTATAGAATCTATGGCGTCTATGTCTTTTACTCGTCCGAATCTTTAAACGTTTCGTCGCCTTCCATTAAAGAAAGCGTGTTTAAATGGTCTATATAGTCTTCGCTCATCTGTTTCTTTTCTTCCTCTTCCGCTTTCGACTGGCAATTAATGCATAAGTTGGAATACGGAATTATTTTAAGCCTTTTTTTTGAAATAGGTTCGCCGCATTCGTCGCAAACCCCGTATGTGCCTTCTTTTATTTTTAGAAGAGCGTTATCGATTTCCCTGACCTTTTTTCTTTCTCTGTCTCCAAGCATATACGACAGTTCGCGGTCTCTTTCGCTTGAAGCTATGTCGTAATTATCCCCGCGGTATTCAGTCGAGTCTTTTGACGAACCTTCTTTTATGCCTGCATCTATCTCCTTAAAAATGTCTTTTTTCATTTTAATCAATGTTTCCTTGGCAGATTCTATTTCCGCAGGAGAAAATGTTTGTTCGTCGTTATTTTCTTTATTTTTATTTTTCATTATTCAACCCCCTAAATATAAATAGATATAAATTTATATAATTTATTAAACTTGTCTTTTTAAAAATTTTTGAATAGTATATATTTAATTAGATTTAAAAGCAAGATTAAAAGTTAGCCGAGGGGGGGGATATTTTAATGAATAAAGAAAGAGTTTTCGATTACGGATATGCGGGTAAGGAAAAAAAAGAAAAAGGAGTCAGGACGCCTTTTCAAATAGACAGGGACAGAATAATACATTCCAGCGCTTTCAGGAGAATGAGAAATAAAACTCAGGTTTTCGGAGTTTTTACGTTGGATTATTACAGGACAAGGCTTACTCATTCTCTTGAAGTATCACAGATAGCAAGGGCAATAACGTCGATTTTAAACAAAAAATACGGTTTAAACATAGACGCAGACTTAGTCGAAGCAGTTTCTTTAGCGCACGATATAGGACATCCGCCGTTCGGGCATCTGGGAGAGTCCATTATAAACGAAGAACTTAAGAAGGCGACCGGCGGAAAATTCGGATTTGAAGCAAACGCCCAGAATATAAGAATACTTAATTTCTTGGAAAAAAAGTTTTATGATTCAAAAAACAATAAAATATACGGGATTAATCCGTCGATGAAGACTATAGACGGAATTTTAAAATATAAGATCCCTTATTCGTTGTCCGATAAAAATAAACGATTTATATACGATAACGATATATTCATTCTCGAGAAACTTCACGGAAAAGATTTTATAAATTATTTAAAGAAATATTCTATATTTTTAAACGACGCGAAAAATAAAGAAACAAAAGAGATTTTTTTTGAATTCTCGAGATGCATTGAGTGTCAAATATTAAACGCCGCCGACGATATAGCTTACGCTACGCACGATATAGAAGACGGAGTAGAGTCTAAGCTTATAGACATAAGCGGACATTTCAAGGTAAATAAATATCTAAAAGAAAGCGGACTCTTCGGAAAGGATGCCGTTAATAAAATATCGGCGCAGGTAGATAATTTCTTTTTTAATCTCAGGGATATATTTAAGATTTCCGAAAGTAAAGAATCGGGGTTAATACCCGATGCGGACGGGTATGACAAATCCATGCGGCACATAAAAGTCAAAACCGATTTGAAAGAATTTTTTTCCAATTATATTTCCAAATTTATTTTAAATATAGATTTGGAAGAAAGACGCAGCGGTATCGCAAAGCAAAAGAGAAGCAATTTAATCTTAGATATTCCGATAGATTTAAATGACGATTCCTATAAATACAGTCTTATATGGAAAAACGGGGTAAATTTAGAAATCAACGCTCTTAAACAGATTTCTTATAGGCTTGTTATGGAAAACAGGGAAATATTATTAAACAGGTATAAAGCCGAAAATATTATAAGAAAACTTTTTTCCGTTTTTTCCGACGCCGACAATATCAAACTTTATCCCGACGACTTTCAAGAGCTTTACGAGTTTGGATTTTACGACGGTTTCGGGTTTAAGGTAATGTGTGCGGACTATATCGGCGGCATGACGGATATGTATGCGATGAAGCTGTATTCGTCGCTGTTCGATGCGAGAAATTTTTCGGATACCTCCTCGCATGCTTAAAATTATTTAAACAAGCTGTTTTCAATTATTTCACAGATAATATGCGCTATTAAAATGTGATTCTCCTGAATCCTCGGGGTATCTTCGGATGGAATTTTAATAAGGAGTTCGCACATCGACGGTTCCGCCATTTTTCCGCCGTCTCCGCCGGTAAAACCAATTATTTTCATGCCGATATTTTTTGCGGTATGTATCGCCGATAAAATATTTTTAGAGTTCCCTGAAGTCGATATCCCCCAGAAGACGTCGCCTTTTCTTGCGTTTGCTTCTAACTGACGTGAAAAAACCGTCGAAAAATCGTAATCGTTTGCTATCGCCGTAAGATTCGACGTGTTTACCGTTAGACTTTCGGCGGCAAGCGCCTTCCTCTCCTTGTAAAACCTAGAAACAAGCTCTGCCGCGATATGCTGGGCGTCCGCCGCAGATCCGCCGTTACCGGCTATAAAAACCTTTCCGCCGTTATCGTATGCCGAAATAACGGTTTTCGATATTTCTTCCACGGTTTTTAAAATTTCATTATCGTTAGACGTTAGGTTTAACAGGGCTTTTGCTTCGGCAAATCTTTTTCCTATTATATTTTTCATTTTAAAACGTCTCCTTTCAACTATCTTTATTCAGTTCTTTATCGGCTTTAATTACCGAGTCCGCCATTTCTTTTCTGTATTGTTTTAGTTTTTCGGTCATAGCCTTGTCGGTCAAGGCTAAAATAGATACGGCTAAAAGAGCGGCATTAACGCATCCGCTTTTACCTATTGCCGTCGTTGCGACGGGTATTCCTCCGGGCATCTGGACGATGGACATAAGACTGTCTAATCCATTAAGGGCGGAAGCGTTAAGCGGAACGCCTATTACCGGAAGAATAGTCATTGCCGCGATAACGCCGGGGAGATGGGCGCTCATACCTGCGGCGGCGATTATTATCTTTACGCCTTTTTTCTCAGCCGATTCGACGATTTCGATGGTCCTTTTCAAAGTTCTGTGAGCGGACGAAATATGCAGTTCATAAGAAATTCCGAATTTTTTGAGCGTTTGAACCGCGCCGTCTATATCTTCCAAATCGTTTTTAGAGCCCGTTAAGATTAAAACGTCCATATTTTTTGTTTCCTCCGTTTTATTTGCGGTTGTATCAGTCGTATAAATTAAATAGCGATAATTTCTTCAGCGTTTCTTCGGGAACGTCTTTTTTTGCCGTTACTACGGATTTTTGCAAGGATAAGCCGCAGCCGCATTCGTTTTGAGAAAAATCTATTTTACCGATAGAATCTTTTATTATATTTTTTGCTTTTTCGGCATTTTCTAAAAGAATCTTAATTATCATATCGGCGGTGACGTTTTCTTCTTCTTCATGCCAGCAGTCGTAATCGGTAGCCATAGCTATAGTAACATAGCACAATTCCGCTTCTCTCGCGAGTTTGGCTTCGGTGGCGTTAGTCATGCCGATTACGTCGAAGCCGTTATTTTTATAGAAAATAGACTCTGCTTTAGTGGAAAACTGAGGGCCTTCTATACATAAATAAGAGCCGCTGTTATGGTGTGGAATATCAAGAGACCTGCACGAATCTATAACTATTTTTCGAAGATACGGGCAGACCGGTTCAGCCATCGAAACATGCGCTACGAGGCCGTCTCCGTAAAAAGTACTTTTTCTGTTTTTGGTAAAATCGAAAAATTGGTCTATTATAACCATATCTCCCGGCTTAATCTCTTTTTTAAGGCTTCCTACGGCGCTTACGGAAATTACCTTTTTGACCCCGGAAGCTTTCAGCGCATATATATTTGCGGCATAATTTATTTCGGAAGGCGTTATTTTATGTCCTTTGCCGTGTCTCGGCAAAAAAACTATATTTCTGCCGTTTATTTCTCCGAATACGAGCTTGTCGGAAGGTTTTCCGAAAGGAGTGTCCACGGATTCTTCCCTGACGTTTTTAAGCCCGTCCATTTGATATAATCCGCTACCGCCTATTATCCCCAGAATATCAGATTTTTTTCCCATATGGCCCCTCTTAATTTTAATTTATTTTTTTATTCCTTATTTTTTATTGAACATATAAGTCTTTTTTTAATATTGTTATCTCCTTCACGAATTATTTCTATGTCTTTTTTTCCTATTTTTACTATAGTCGATGAACCGCCGGCGAGTTCTCCCGCGTTTACGGCAAAGATATTTACGTCTAACGGACGAGATAGTAATTTTTCGTTTAATTCGTTAAAATCCGAAAAACTTTCTTTGCCGGAGTCATTTGCGCTGGTAGATATTAGCGGAAAATCTATTTCTTCAAAAAGCCTTACTGCGAAAGGATGCGGAGAAATTCGGGCTCCCACGGATTCCGAACCTGCGGCGAATAAATAATTTTCCGCAGACTTTTTCGATTTTAAATTAAAAATAATAGTAAGGGGTCCCGGCCAAAATTTCGATATTACATCTTCTTCGCGTCTATTCACCGTTGCAATATTTAAGAGCATATTCAGGTCTTTAACTAACACGGGAAGCGGTTTATCCGCAGTTCTCCCTTTTAATTCGTAAATCTTTCTAACGGCTGAATTATCCAAGGCATTGGCGCCTAAAGCGTAGGAAGTTTCCGTCGGATAGATTATGATGCCTTCGGTCCGTAAATGATATTTGATATCTTTATAATCGGCATCGCTTATAGAGTCGAAATCGTAGATTTTTACCATATTTATTTATTTTTGTTTTTCGGCGTTTCCCTATGCGAAGAAACTATGACGTAAACCCCGCAAAGCGTGATGAATATTCCAAGCCATCTCAATGGAGGAACAGATTCTCCGAGCGTTAAAGCGGCAAGTATTACGGTTAAGATTATGCCGATGCTTACAAAGGGATATGCCACGGACAAATCTATTTTCGATAACACTTTTATCCAGAAAAACATCGATATTAGGTATAGGATTATTCCTGCGGCGACAAATTTATCCGTAAAAATAATAAATAAAATTTTTATAATTTTAATAAAAGAATACCCGTGATGCAGGCTCCGTCCGACTGTTTTTTTTAATTCGATCATGCCGTATTTCATTAACAACTGGGCAAAAACGCCCATAAAAATACTTATCGATAGATTTATAAGCACCTTCGGTTTTAATTTATGGGCGGGCATAAATTTTTCCTATATCTTTTCTGTAGTATTTATTTTCAAAATTAATTTTTTTCGCAATATCGTAAATAATATTCGTTATGTCCGGTGTTTTCCCTTTTGCGCAGATATTTATCACCCTGCCGCCTGCGGTATAGTATTTTTCGCCGGTCTTTTTTGTTCCGGCATGGAAAATAAAATATTCGGCGGTTTCCGTGCATCCCGAATTTTGGAGCCCCTCAAACGAAACTTCGTATCCGGTTTTGTAATCTTTAGGGTATCCGCCGGAAGAAAGAACAAGGCAAATCGAATCGTTATCGTCGAAAACGAGTTCGTAGTCTTTTAAGCCCTCCTTTATCACGCTTAAAAACAAATCTATAATATCGGATTCAAGCCTTATAAGTATAGCCTGCGTTTCAGGGTCGCCGAACCGGACGTTGAATTCTAAAACGTAAATTTCATCGTCTTTAATCATAAGACCGGCATAGAGTATTCCTTTATATTTTATTCCTTCTTTTTTAAGCCCTTCGAGGGTCGGTTCTATGACGGATTTATTTATTTTATTTATAAGATTTTCCGAAACGTAAGGGTTTGGAGTAACGGCGCCCATGCCGCCCGTATTGTCGCCGGCATCCCCGTCTCCTATCTTTTTATAATCCATGCTTGTAATTAGCGGTTTATAGGAAGTCCCATCCGCCGCAACCATGTAAGACAGCTCGAAGCCGTCGATATAGTCTTCTATTATGACCGTTTCTCCGCTTTCTCCGAATATTTTCCCGTTAAAAATAGAGTCTAATGTTTTTTCGGATTCTTTTATATTTTCGGAGATAAAAACCCCTTTTCCTGCGGCAAGCCCGCTTGCTTTAATAACTACCGGGTGTTTTTTTTGCCTAACGAATTTTTGCGCCGTTTGAAAATCGGTGAACGATTCATATCCTGCAGTTTTAATATTATATTTTTTGAGAAAATCTTTAGCGAATTTTTTTGACGACTCTAATAAAGACGCTTTTTTATCCGGTCCAAATATTTTTAATCCAGCCGCCGTAAATTCATCGACTATGCCCATAGAAAGTGGAATTTCGGGACCCACTACCGTTAAGTCTATTTTGTTTTCTAAGGCGAAAGAAAGCAGTCCTTTTATATCGTCCTGCTTTATAGGAACGTTTGAGGCTATTTCCGCCGTCCCGCCGTTTCCGGGGGCGCAGTATATTTCAGTTTCTTTTTTTGACCTTTTAACGGCGCAGGCTATAGCGTTTTCCCTGCCGCCCGAGCCGATGATGAGTATTTTCATTTTAGCGTTTAATTTAGTGTTTAAAATGTCTGATATTCGTAAAAATCATAGGGATATTTAATTTATTTGCCGCTTCTACGACTTCGTCGTCCCTGATAGATCCGCCGGGCTGTATAATACCGTTTACGCCGATCTTAGCCGCATATTCCACCGAATCCTTAAAGGGGAAAAAGCCGTC
The DNA here is from genome assembly GCA_021791295.1 of bacterium. Next base: position 47,212 of record JAJYWW010000160.1, read on the forward strand.
GGATGCCATAACGAACCCGTTTATTTTGCCGTAAGCGTTTTTCATTTTCTCGGCGGCAAAGACGGCGCTGTCGATTCTTGACATCTGTCCGGCTCCTATGCCTGCGGTTACCCTGTTTTTTGCATATACTATAGCGTTTGATTTGACGTGTTTAGCGATTTTCCAAGCAAATATAAGGTCGTTTAAAACCTGTTCCTGCATTTTAACGTTTGTGACGGTTATAAATTTTGACGCGTCGTCAGGGATGTCGTCTTTTTCCTGAACGAGAATTCCGCCTGAAGCGCTCCTGAAAGACGTCCGTTCATTTATAGGCGGCATAAAGTCGTGGTTATAGCATATTATTATAGTGTTTTTCTTAGATTCTAATATTTTTAGCGCCTCCTTAGAGTATTCGGGAGCTAAAATTATTTCTACAAAAAAAGGTTTAATTTCCGCGGCTGTTTCCGCGTCTAATTTTTTATTAAAGCCGATTATTCCGCCATAAGAAGAAATCTCGTCGGTTTTTCTGGCTTTAATAAAGGCATCTTTCAAAGACGTATCGCTGATAGCGGCGCCGCAGGGATTTGTGTGTTTTACTATTACGGAAAAAAAGCCGTCGGTTTCATTTTTATTAAAATCTTTGATAACGGCGAGGATTGAATCTATATCCAGCAGGTTGTTATAAGATATATCTTTGCCGGAAAGTTTTTCAAACGGCAGGGATTTGTTTGTTCCGTAAAAAGTCGCTTTCTGATGAGGATTCTCCCCGTATCTCAGGTTAAATATTTTTTTTAGATTAATGTTTAATTCTTTGCCGTTATCGGGATTTAAAAAACCGGCTATCATCCCGTCGTATTCGGCAGTTAGTTTAAAGGTTTCATATGCGTAAAGTTTTTTGACTTCAACCGGAATTTCCTGTTTATTTTTTAAAAATAAAATTATATCTTCATAAAAAGACGGGTCTATTACGACGGTAACGTCTTTAAAATTTTTCGCCGCGGCTCTTAACAGCGACACGCCTCCTATGTCGATAAATTCAAGTTTTTCGTCGAAAGTTATATCTTTATCCTTCATTTCTTTAAAAGGATAGAGGTTTACCACGACGAAATCTATAGGATTTATGGCGTTTTTTATCAAGTCGTCCCTGTGGCTTTCATTTTCCCTAATAGATAAAATTCCGCCGAAAATAGCCGGATGCAATGTTTTTACCCTTCCGTCCAATATTTCGGGAAAGCCTGTTATCTCGTCTATTTTTTTTAATTTTGTAATTCCCTCGGATTTCAAAAATTTATAGGTATTTCCGGTAGCTATTATGGTGTAGCCGGCAATTTCCAAATGCGTCGCAAGTTCCGTTATCCCCGTCTTGTCGTAAACCGATATAAGAGCGTATCGTGTTTTGTGCATAATTATAAATTCCTTTTTTATTTTAATTTGATTTTAAAATATTATCTATAGTAGAATATAAGAAAAATTTATTATATTCTACTAATTTTGAATATTTATTTCAATACCTTGAAATTTAATAAAATTTGAACGGAGGGAATTAAAATTAAATGAAAAAAATAAAACTTATAGCTTTGGCTTTGATT
>JAJYWW010000073.1:0-7527 GCA_021791295.1 bacterium
AAAAAGATTATTTAAATTGCGGCGATAGACCGTCCTATTTTAAAATTAACCCTTTCTTAAATTTTTTTAAAACAGGTTATCAGTTTAAAATAAACGATATATTAATCGACGACGAGGTAAGGCTTTTTTACGTTGCGGCTTCAAGAGCTAAAGAAAAACTTTATATAACGTATTCCGGAGAAATTTCGGATTTTTTAAAACGCTAAAACTGGTTTAAGATATCAAGGCTTCCCTGATATAGAAGCCTCAAGTCGTTAATATTATATTTAAGCATAACTATTCTGTCGAATCCCATTCCAAAAGCAAAACCTTTATACTCCTGAGGATCTATGCCGGCATATTTAAAAACGTTAGGATGCACCATTCCGCATGGAATCACTTCTATCCAGCCTGTATTTTTACATACTCCGCAGCCTCTTCCGCCGCAGAATACGCACTCTATATCAAGGTCTAAACCAGGTTCTACAAAAGGATAAAAAGCAGGCCTAAAACGCGTTTTTCTTGCGCCGAGAAGGTGCTTTACGGTCTCTTCCAATATTCCTTTTAAATCCGAAAGTTTAACGTTTTTATCTACGAAAAGTCCTTCCATTTGATTAAACATAAAAAGGTGCGTCGCATCCACAGCTTCATACCTGTAACATCTGCCCGGAGCTATTATTCTTAAGGGCAGCTCTTTTTTTTCGAGGGTTCGAGCCTGAACGCTCGACGTATGCGTTCTCGGCACTAAACCGTTCAGCAGATAAAAAGTATCCCATACGTCTCTGGCGGGATGATCCGCCGGAATATTTAACGCATCGAAATTATAATAAGTAGTTTCTATTTCCGGACCTTCGACTATCTCGAAACCCATAGACGTAAAAAAATCGGCCGCTTCTTCCAGTACAGCAGTTATCGGGTGTTTATGAAATCTTTCTATCTGTTTTCCGGGTATGGTAAGGTCTAATTTATATTCTGCGGAAAATTTTTTATTTTCGTCTAAAGAAAATTCGGATTTTTTTGTATTATAAACCGCTTCTATCTCGTTTTTGACTTCGTTAGATTTTTTTCCTATAATTTTTTTTTCTTCTATGGAATATGAACCGATATTATGTAAAATTTCCGTAAGCCTGCCTTTCTTTCCCATGAAAGCCTTAAAGATGCCGTCCAATTCGCTTAATCCGCCGGCGGAATCCAAAGACCTTTTTGCTTCTTCGGATATTTTATTTATAGTTTCTATAATTTCTATGTTTTCATCCATTGTTATATATTACCAAAATTCATATAATCATTTCAACAAGGTTTTTATCCTACTACTTTATTTCTTCCGGATTCTTTTGCCCTGTATAAATTATCGTCTGCAATTTTAAGCAGGCCGTTTAATATTTCGTCCGTATCGTAATTTATTTCTTTGATTTCTCCGCTCTTATCGTAAAAAAACTGTTTTAAGTCGGAAACTCCGACTGATACGGTAATATTTAAATTTAAATTGTCTTTCGGCATGTAAATTTTATTTTCTATATAAACCCTTAATTTTTCCATTAAATTCATAGTTTTTTCTTTACTTGTATCCGGTAAAACTACTACGAATTCATCTCCGCCGTATCTTGTTATTATATCCTGTTTTCTGAGCAAAACGCTTTTTAAGTCGTTGGTAAATTCGACCAACATTATATCGCCTATATTGTGTCCGTAATTATCGTTTATATTTTTAAATTTATCTACGTCCAATATAGCAAAAGAAAGATCCGTCGAGTTTCTTGACGCCCTTACTATTTCTCTTTTTACGAATTCGTACATAAATCTTCTGTTATGTATGCCCGTTAAAGAATCCGTAAGCGCAAGCTCCCTGTTCGTTTCTATTAATATCAGCTTTGCAAAAACCGGAGATGCTATGTTTATTATCTCTTTTATCAAGTCGATAATTTCTTGGGTAAAGAAATACTTATCTTCGGAATCTATAGAAATAGTGCCTGCTAATTCATCGCTTATTTTTAGCGGAAAACACATATAGCTACCGGCAGTACCTCTAAATTCGCAATTATTTACGATGTCGTCCTGACCTTTATTTTTTTCGTTTTTTAAAAGTTTGCAGTTCGACAGATAGTCTTCGTAATCGATACTTGCCGTTTTCAGTATAATTTTATCGGCATTTTCGGAATTGTCCGTCTCCGGCGGCGAGCCTTTTTTCCTGTCGTAAATCAAAGAGGTGACGGTTTTTTTATTAGCGGCATCGAATATGTTAATATGCAGGGAATCCACCATGCCGCCGCCCTGTTTTTTTATAGAACATAAACCTTCCGCAAACGTTTTTATAGCGTATTCAATAGTAAAAACCATGGATAGTTTATATGCCAGATTGTTTAGCAGATTTAGTCTTTTTATATTATTTTTTAGATTAGTTACGTCTCCGAATACAAGAAGCCTTATAACGCTTTTATCCTTAGTCGTAAACAGATTAGACTTCATATTTAGTATAATGCCGTTTTTAAGATTAATTTCTACGCTTTCCAGAGTAGCGGTGTATCTGTTGTTTATGTATGTTTCAAATACTGTTTTCGCAAAATTTTTATCTTCAAATGCATCCTTTATTTTTTCGTAAAATTCATTTAAGTTTAACGGCGTCAAAAACTTGCCTATATTAAACGCCCGGGCAAAATAATCGTTGTAAAGATTAACCGTTTTATCGGTTAAATTAATAGAGACGATACCAAACTCCGCCATCTTGTTTATTAAGTTTTCCCTGTTTTCTAAAAGTTCTACCGAAGAATCCAACTTTTCAAAAAGCGTATTAATTTCAAAATATTCCGCTAAAAAGTTTATGCCGTTTTTAAAAAATTCTAAATCTTCGTCGTAAAACGATGCGCTTCTTTTAATTACGCCGGTTATAGCCATATATCTTCTGTTTTCAGTTCCCTCGAAGGAATAAAGGATTATATCTTCTACGCCTTTATTTTTAAAATATTCCGTCGCGAAATCATCTTTTTGATAATTATACGCTTCAAGCCTGTTTTCAATTATACGTTTTTTAACGAACTCGGTAGGAACCGGCTCAATAGTGCTTTTGCTCAAGTTTAAAACCCACTTGTTAGAAAATATGCCTTTCATAATTTCGCTTTTAATGATATCAAAGACGATAAATTCCACAAAATCGGTCTGTATATTATCTTCTATATCGTTTAAAAATTTTTGCAGAAACTCTTCTCCGCTTAATTCCTGTTTGTTTCGATTGCCTGCTTCGCTGGAATAAACAGAATTTCCGTTAACGTTCGCTTTGTTTTCATCGGTTATTTCTTGTCTTCTTGTCATTGAAAACAATAACATCTCGGCCATTTTAGATAAAAGCGATTGTCTCTTTAAATTTTTCAGGTAAGTTATCAGGTATGCGGCATAATTTGCAAGATTAAAAATTGCGCTGCCTTTAACATCGTCGAAAGCGCCTTTCTTGCTTGAATAAATTGCCATTATGCCGATAACGCGGCCATGCATTATTAAAGGAAAAGAGCCTATCGACAAAAATTTAAATTCTAAAAGTTTGGTTTTATAGTGGGTTGGTATAGTCGTATCATTTTCCACGTCGTTTATTACGGCATAATTTTGCAATTTTATAGCTTTTGCCGTCAAATTTTGCAAATATTCACGATTGTCCAAATTTTCGCCGTATTGAAGAATTAAATTTTTCACGTAATTAAAATCGTTATTATAAGCGTTTATTATCTTCACTTCTTTTTTGTCTTCGTCTAAAACTCCGAACCAAGCGTAACTATATCCCATTCTTTCGACTATCAGGTCAATAAGTTTAAACGTAAGCGAATTAAAATCGTCCTTTTCGGAAACTGTTTTGGAAAAATCGTTTATGCTGGACACTATAAGGCTGCTTTCTTTCTGTTTTAGCGCTATCGAGTTGTTTAAAGCGGTTATGGCTTTAGCGAAATCGTAAAATTCGTTTTCCTTGTTCTTATATTTGTCGGCAATATTTAATTCCTGCGGATTGTTAGGGTCTATATTTCTTATGCTTTTCAAAAGGTCGTAGAAAGGCTCCGAAAATCTTTTATTTATTAAAATAAAAATCAGTATAGTTAGAGCATATAGCGCCATAAAAAAAATTATAGACGTATATAGTTTAGAAAGATGCCTGAGCCAAGTATATTCCTTTATGCCTGCGCCGAATATTCCTATAATTTTACCGTCGTAATTTTTTATCGGTACGTTATATACATAAAAAGGCGTGCCGTTCACGTTTAACGATGCATAAACGCTTATGCCTTTTTCTAAAACCTGAATCTGTTTTTTCGTCAGATTCTGCCCCACACCCTCATATTCATTATTTTTAACAAAAGAAATAGCAGACCTTTCGGAACCGTAATAAATACCGAGATTTGAAGGTATATGTTTTTTTATTCGGATATTTTTTAAATAATCGCTGGTTACATGCTTATTTAGAATAATTAAATAACCGTTATTTTTATGCAGCAGGCGGTAAACCACCGTAATATTTATGAGTCTGTCGGACTTATCTCTTCCAAAGCCCGTATATATGTAACGGTTTTTTGTAGATATTATTCTTTGCAATCTATCGTAATATTGCTTCGATATTTTAACTTTTTCGGGATATTTCTTGTATTCAAATTTTTTAACGTAATCTATTTTTCCGCTTTCTATTTTTACTAAGATTATGTCGGATATTCTTTTATAATCGACCGTCTTTCTGATGAACCCGCTTTTAAAATTATGGGTTATGATATCGTTGGCTTTTTCAAGCATATAATTTCTTTCGCTTGAAAAAGCCATAGTGCCGGACATTAAGTTCGATTTTAACTCTTCTTTTAATGATTTCCGACTGTATAGTGCAATATAATGGAGAGCTATAAATATTCCGACCGAAAAAATAATAATATTCGACAGGATGAATAGGAAATAGATTTTAAATTTTATAGAATTAACGTTTATTTTCGGCATTTTTTCTTATTTTTTTAATATACCTCTATTATTAGTATATAACTACATTTGCGCAATTTCAACAAATCGAAATTATGCAAATCTCTGTTTATAAAGAAAGAATGCCGTAATCAAATATTATTCTATTTTAAGAAGATATCTTTGAAAGGATTTGCATAAAAAAGAATAAACGTGATCAGCAGGGCATAAAGCGCTAATGATTCCATAATAGCCATACCGGTTATCATCCAGACGATTAATTTTTTCTCCATGCCGGGATTTCTTCCCATTGATTCAAGCGCACCCCTTACCGCGTTTCCCATGCCTACGCCTGCGCCGATAACTCCGAGTCCTATAGCCAAGCCGCCGCCAAGCGCAGAAAGGCCAAAAAATAAGCTTTTAGAAAATAATACGGAACTATTCGCCGCATGCTGGTGAACAGGCACCGTCGCGGCTATAGCTTTCGCCGCAAAACATTTTGCTCCGTAAACGGAAACAGATAAAAAAGTAAGGATAAAAACGAGATATTTCATAATTAAAAATCCTCCGGTTTATTTTTATAATATTTTAAGAAGTTTAATATTAATTAGCAGATTAAATTCTAATGTTCTTCTTCTAACGACAGCGCAATATATATAATCGCGAGAAGATAAAATACAAACGCCTGCATTAAATCCGTAAATATCTGCATATACATCATAATTGCCGGAATTGCCCATGGAAGAAGGAATAGTAAAACCGTAACCATAAACTCTTCCGCAAAAATATTTGCAAATAAACGCAGGGCATGTGAAAAAGGACGGGATAATGCCGACATAATTTCGATTATTATCATTATCGGCGCAATTATTAAAAGGGGTCCTAAAAATTTTTTTATGTATTTAGCTTTATGTTTTTTAATACCGACGGCGTGAGAAAGAAAGAAAACTATTAAAGCCAGCGCCGCAGTCGTGTCTATAGTCGCCGTAGGCGAAGTAAAACCAGGAATAGAACCTATCAAATTTGAAAAAAGGATAAATATTGAAAAAGAGGCGATTAAAGGCAAATATACCGCTCCTTCGTCTCCTATGATTTCTTTTAAAAAATATTCCGTCATTATATAAATAAGCTCAAAAAAGCTCTGCAAACCTCCGGGAACTACTTTAAGAGTTCTACCTGCTATAAATGCAGCTAATAGTATCCCTGCCATAACTATGACGGTCATAGTCCAGTAAACGGGTATTCCTTGTATGTGAATTAAAATTGGGGCTTTTAACATATTTTTAAGGATTTATTCTTCAGCCGAGTAGTCAAGCGATTGCCCGAAAGGAATAAACAATAACGCTATAGAAACAGGAGTTACGGTAATCCCCACGGCTATTAAAACAAAATTAAGATTAATTAATAACTTATTTAATATTATAAAAAAAACCGTTACTATGAGCAAGTCTTTTATTAGATTTAAATTTAATTTAAAAGGTTTAATTTTTTTAATATTTCTAAAAATGTATAGCGTAGTATCGGCAAACAAAAAAAAAGATACGGCGAAACCTATAAATATGCCTCCGATACCGTTTGATTTTGGGAACATTATATTAATCGACAGCGACGATATAAAAGAAATAATAGCTCCGTAAGCAAAGGTTTTAGATATAATCTGAAATTTTAACGATTTTTTACGGTTTTTCATTAAGCTCTCTTTTAACGGCTTTATATATTTCGTAAATCCCTGCAATAAAACCCAGTACGGCAAAAATTGCTAAAAAAAGGTACTTAAAATTTAAATATTTGTCTATTTCTATTCCTATAAAAATACCGATTAAAACCGATATAATCAGATTTAATCCCAAAGAGCTCATTCTTGCAATTTGTTTTATGAATTCTTTGTCCATTTTTATTTCTAATTAACAATTTAATAAATAAACAAAGGCATTTACCGTATTTTAATTATATCATTTATTGCGATATAAAATATATTTACGATAAATGCCTTAGGTAAAATGCCTTGCTAAAAATTACTTATTAGAGGCTTTTTTCGTTTTTTTCGCTTTAGCCGATTTTGCGGCATTAGCTGGAGTTCCCCATGGCAAAGATGCAGGGGGCGTCCATTTTTTATGTTCTTTTGCTAAATGCTGATTATACGCTATGATGTTTAAAGAATTTAAATAATGAATAACTTCTTTAGCTTCTGCATTAGTAATCGGACATCCGTTCGTTTTTTTCATTACGTTGATTACGACGTTTTTCCAGTCTCCGTATGTTTTGCCGTTATATCTTTCTACCCTGTTTAAAGTATGGCATATAACGCATTTATCGTGTAAAACGCCGAAACCTTTTTTTACGGGCCAAGGATAAACTACCGGCGGAACGTATTTGGTTCCGTTTAAGTTCATAGCCTGATAAATAATTCTGTTTGTGCCTCTTGCGGCGATTTTCATATATCCCATAACGGGAACGTTAACCGCAACACATAATCCGCTTAATATTAAGAAAATCTGGGGAAACTTAGAAATATTCCCAAATTTAAAATTAGGCGTAAGGTCTTTTAGGTAATAACCGAGAACTAAAAAACCCGTTAAAAAAAGTCCTGATAAAGACAAATACTTAACCGGCTGCATATTGCCCAGCATACCC
>JAJYWW010000073.1:7537-10278 GCA_021791295.1 bacterium
AAACCTAAAGAAACAAGCCCGACTATTATAAGAAATACTATAACTCCCACGGAAACGGTAGGCTTACTTTTGTCGCGTCCGTTTATCAATTTCCATAGCATATAGATAAACTCCAGTATTAAAGCCACGCCGGTAGTTCCTAAAAATACATACATTATCCACTGATATTTTCCAAGCATTATCCTGTTAAAACCGGAACTTGCAGTTGCCCTGAAGTGCTTAAACCAGCCGAAGTATATTACCGGATACATAACTAAAAACATAACGGTTATGATACTGGCAAACGAACCTAACCAGTCGTAAAATTCTTTGTCTTCCTGTTTCGAAGATATTATATATCTTATTCCAGCCCATATAGCAAGCAGTGCGCCTGCAAGGGCAAAAATTTCGATATTTTTTTCTATAATCATAAGCAAAACCATAGGCGTTCTGATAGCCGTCTGAGGCGTAGGCCCCATGGTATAGCTTTCGGAAATGGTATAAAAAACGTCGGAAGCAAAGCCGGCCAAAAATGCAATTATGCCGATAAATACATTCCACCCCTGATGCTTTCCCTCGCCTTTTCTGTCAAATCCGGCATAATATACCGCGCCGAGAACGAGAAACGCAAGCAAAAAATCCATAGATAAAGCAATTACTCCCGGCTGCAATTTATTTATAAGTATCCAGAAATTCGGGATTCCGTTTCTTAGTAGACTTAAAAAATAAAAATAAACTATGGTCTGAATGGTGCCTATAACTAATGCGCACATTATCAGGGGCTTTGCAAGCCTGAAGTATCTGTCTTCCTTTTTAAATATCCCGATATACTGGGATATAAAGGCAATCGCCATAAAGCCGAGCGCGAGCCTGTTTATAAATAGATTTATTATATCTATAACACCTAAATTCATCGTATTTACTCCTCTTTATTTATACGGTAGCAGGCGCTTTTGGTTCGCCGCCGATTAATGTTAAGTAAACTAACAAAAGGAGAAACAAAATCCCAAGTACGGTTGCCGCAGGTCTTTTAAAAGGACTTCTTTCGTGCCCCCTGTCGATAAACGGCAATACGAAAAGTATCGCAAAACCTATCGCAGGAACAAGAAACGTGGAAAATATTATTAGTCCGTGACCCGGAAAATATTTAAGAAGTTCCTCGCTTGCCAAGAAATACCAGTCTGCTTCCGGCGCAAAATTTAAAGCAAGGGGTCTGTACATAGGACCTATAGCCGCTCCGTAATAAACGGCAAGGAAATAAATCACGGCAAATACGCCGAGCGCTACTATCATATCTTTAAACAACTGATCCGGAAAAAAAGGAACGGTTGCATCCGGATGTTTCCATTTATTAACATCGTCGTCCGAGAGCTTGCTGTTTTTGTATTCCAAGGCCATACCCTGTTCTCCGGTCTTCCTGACCAAGAAAATATGTATCGGTATGAACATAATTACTACTATAGGCAAAAGCCAAACGTGAACAGCAAATATATGCTGCATTGTTAAAACCGAGGTTTCGGTTCCGCCTTTTACTATTATCCTCAAAAAACCGCCGATTAAAGGCATATGAGCCGCGACGTTGTCGAGAACGTTTATCGTCCACCACGAATTTTCGTTTCCTATAAGCATATAACCCGTCAAACCAAGTATTACAACGACGGAAAATAGAACCATGCCCGCAACCCACTGCATTTCCCTAGGCTTTTTATACGAACCGGAAAAATAAACTCTGGACATATGCACGAGAAGTATAAAAATCATCGTAAATGCACCCCATAAGTGGATGCCGAGCAAAATATTACCCATTAAAACATGATGCTTTAAAAAATAAGTGGAGTTTCTTGCCATAGGAAAATAAGGCACGTAATAGAATAAAAGGAACATTCCGGTTACGACCTGAATTATGAAAAGAAAAGCCAGCAAACTGCCGAAAGTATACGCCCAACCGCCTCTTGCGGGGATTCTTTCGCCGTTAAACTCGTTTATTAGTTCGGTAAGACCAATTCTTTCGTCAAACCATTCCTGAATTTTTTTAAACATCAGACCCCCCTATCCTTTGGATTATCCATAAACTTATTTTGAATTAAAACTGTACCGTTATTTAATTTGTGCACCCATTGAAATAAAGGTCTTGGCGGAGGACCACCCACTACCTTGCCGAGAACGTTAAACATACCGCCGTGGCATGGACATAAAAACTTTTGTCTTGCAGGTATCCAGTGGAGAGGACATCCTAAATGCGTACATTGATTGGAAAAGAAATAAATTTTCCCGGTTATGTCTTTAACGACTATAACCTGTCTTGGAAGCGTGTTGATTGTCCAGCCTTCTTTTACCCTGAAATAAACCGGAACAAACTTTGGCGTTAAAGGCTCGATTTTTTTTAAGTCGTCAATTTTACCGAGTTCAGCCCATACTATGTCTCTTTTTTTGAACAACGGACTTAAAACTTCGCCAAGTATAGGTATTGCAACGGCAACGCCTATTACGGCCGAAATTAATCCGATTACGACGGTCATAAAAGTTCGCCTTGACGGCGAATCTTCCGAACTTTTAGTCATTTTACCCCCCTTATTAAAATAATTTATTTAGTTATACATATGGTTTCAACCCTTAATATCCGCGGTATTTTTTAAAACACTAAATATTATTTTTTATCACTTAAGAAGCAAAAAGTCAATATATTTTTTTGATCTGTCGTTTTTAAACTCTCTTAAAAACTCCATTAAAAACTCCATTAAAAATTTGATTTTAAATTAAAA
>JAJYWW010000047.1 GCA_021791295.1 bacterium
GCCCAGGTCGGTATAAGTCCCCTGCAGGTCGGATATATTCGAGTTAATGGTGCTTTCCGTGCATTGCTCGGAGGCTACGGAACCGAGTATTCCTTGTCCGGCCTGGCAGTTAGTCATGATTATACCGTTAGACAGAAGGGAGTTACGTGCTCCGGTTATGTCGGCTTCCGCGCCGTAAACGTCGGATACGGCATTTGTAGCGGCGTTGACGGAGGATTGGACTTTAGCTAAAGACACCTGGAGTTTTGCCATAGAAACCATTATTTTGCCAGTATCGCCAAACTTATTTGCAATCGTCGTGCCTAAAATATTAACTTGTGATGAAAGACCAAATGGACCAGGGATTGAAGATAAGCTAATACCTGTTGCGGCTCCAGCTGCCTGTAATGCTTGTCCTGCATCGGCCATAGCTCCAGCGGCCTCAATAACGCCTCCAATTGAAGGAATTATCATAGCAAATGCGTTTTTAGTGTTCATAACCGACAGAGTGTAAAACGATGTGAATGCGATAATGACAATAAAAGCAGTTACTTTTTTAAATTTTTTAAACATAATATCACCTTAATTAGATTTATAACTTGGAAGGTTCCCGGAATCCTTTAAGGCATAATACGCTATATTGCATCTGTCGGAATGCGCATTATAATACGCTATGTTCATTTCGCATAACTTATATACCTTTTTAGCCGCGGGAATATGCGTTTTAAAATAAGCCTTCTCGTTCGCAAAATGCTTACCTCCGAACATTGATCCTTCTGTGTTAAATACCGATTCCGAAGAACTTGCGCATCCCGAGAACATCAAGACCGGAATTAATAAAAGTCCAAGTAATAATAATTTTTTCATGATAAACCCTCCCCATAAGGTCCGTGCGGATAACGGTCGGCTAAAATCTCCAGCCGCTCCCTTAAAGACGCTTTAGGATATTCAAGATTAATTTTATTTTCTATCTCAAAGTCTTCTTTTGATTTACAGTAGAGCCAGTATTCGAAGGGCGCCGGTTCGTTCCTGATTATCATCGAATCGTCGCCGAACTTCATAAAATATTCGGAATAATAGCCCGGCACGGTCATTAAAGTATGAATAGCCTGCGTCTCTTTTTCATTTAAACCGCAGGCGTATAAATCGGTCGGGTCGGAATTGACGTCTAAATGCAAAAATATCTTAATCGACGACTGCTCGATTATAGACCGGCCTACATCCGTTTTTAATAGGTCTTTGGGTTCCTGGGTTATCGAATAGGCGGCGCAACCCCATTTCGCGGAAGATTTATATAAATGTAATATCATGGCCGCCGCCACTGGGTCTTTTAAGAATTCCCAGCATTCGTCGTAGTAGAATATAACCCTTTTTTGCCGGTCGTACATCTTTTTAAACGTCAGGTTCTTTATAATCGCGAAAACCAACTTTTGCAGTTCGGGATAATCTTTAATTTTCTGCAAATCAAATACGTTTATCCTGTTCGATAAATCAAGCGTCCCTTTCCGGTTGATGAGCTCTAGGTAAGGGCTCGAGGAATCCGTCCACCTGAAAAGGTTTTTTGCGAGGGCGGCGGCCCTTTGGGTGTCGCTTATATCCCTTCCCTCTTTGTAATTAAATAAAACCTCGTTTACGTCCGAAAAGGTAGGATTTTCATCGGCGGGAACGCCGTTATAAGCCGAGGATATCGCGCGGGCGATGATAGTGTAATCGTTCGGCTCGGGAAGCGTATTAGGCAGAACCATCATGGCAATCACGTTCGACAAGAAATTGAGTATTTCAGGGTTATAATCACCCGCGGCATTTATAATGTCTTTTTTGTAGGGGAACGGATTTAAGTTATACCTTCCGTCGAGTTCGATATCGACGTAATTGCCGTTAAAAAGCTTCGTAAATTTCTCATATGTGCCGCCTATGTCCACGCCGACTATATCTATGTCGTCGGCGGATAAAAAATAGTTCGACAGGAATTCGTTCATAGTAAAGCCCTTGCCGGAACGCGATTTACCGAATATATTCCCGTGCTTTACCGAAAGGGCATTTTTAATTAAATCGAGGGAAACGGATTCGAACCTGGCATTAAACAGCGCTATAGGCGTATTATTGGTTCCCTTAAATCCCTGCTGCAGCGGAAAGAAGTTAGCGGCCTCTTTGGACGTAACAGTTTTTTTCCTAAAATTTAACTGTTGCGTTCCGGGAAGGAACGATAAAAACAAATTGCGATACTCCAGCGTATCGTCTATCGCTTCCATAGTATTAAAATGCTTGCATGCATCTATTATCGTCGCCGTATTCCTTTTAAGGTCGTCCTCGACCATAAAAGCCAGGCTTACGTCTATAAGCTTCTTTCCGCCTTTCGCCACGGATTGTAGCAACGCTTTTATAGTGTCGGCCTCGGTTTCGCCTTTATAGTCGATATAATCGCCGCCGGTAACTTCCGCCATAGATTGCTTGATATTTCCGTCGGTCTGTATGTCTTTATACCTTTTTTCCTGTTCCGGAACATAAAAGCTGACCGCTACTGTATATTTAAAAAAATAATATTTTGCGGAAAGGTTCAAAAGTTCCGTTATTCCCATAGTATCTATTTTTTTAGGGAGCTTATGCATATTAATAAATTTATATTTCTTGCTCCCGACAGATATATAATTTTTGTTGACCGATAAAGGGGAGTAAACCAATGCCGACCGTAAGGTCTCGTTCTCGCTTATGTCCTGCAAGAGCGGCGGGTTTACCTCGCGGTCGGGGTTTAAATAATTAAACAGATAATCGAATATCTCCTGGTCGTTAAGCCTTTTAACTTTAATACCGGCGGTCGAAGTAAGATAAGCAAGATTGCGCGTAAGGTTTCCGAGTTTCTCTAAGGCGGATGTATAACTTGCTATAACGTCCTGCCGGTTTAGCGAGAACATACTGCTGACAAAATGAAATATTTTGGGTAAAATCCCGGTTTTTAAAGCCGCTTCCAGTTCGAACGACTTAATCGTGGCATAGAGATATATGTCTATTTTTTTTACCGTTCTGGTTTCTAAGTTTCTGATCTTGTTTTCTTTTATAAAATCAAACTCAGCCGGCGGGTTCGCCGAACGGCGGTAATTTTCTATAAATTCGGGGTCTTTATCGCCTATCTTGTAGATAAACGTTAATATTACGTCCGACGGCAGTAGGGACAAGAATAGGTCGTATATGTCGGCCATGTAATTCAGGGCCGCGTCGGTTTTAAGGTAGTAATCCGTCCCTGTAATCCTGTAAACAGCCGAGTAACTGCCGTCTATCGAGATTATAGTGTTATTCTCGATAGACAGCAAATTTAAGAGTTTTAAAAACCCGGTAGTTTCCTGTTTGTAATCAAAGTTTGAAGCGGATATCAACACTCTTGTTCTCCTGCCTGTAATGCACGTGATATATATTAGAAGACATATAGAATCTGATAAGGCTGCCGACAAATCCGTCGGGTTTGCCTAATTTGTAAAATTTCAATACTGCAACCAGGGCGGCGGTAAAGGCCATATCGTAAAAAAACTCAAGTCCGCGGTGGAATATCGTTACAGATATTAGTCCTATAAAAATAACCGCCCCCCACTCGTAAAACGATAGTCCTAATTTCAGAACTTTGTTGCTTATGTCGTAAACAGTGTACTCTACCCGCATATTATGGACCCGGATGTAAAGCATGATATATGTTCATCCCTGCATGGACTATACTTGGGGCTGCCATTACGCCCAAGCCGCCTCCTGCCACCTCTAAAGCGTGTTGAGCACCCTTAGGGTCATGCCGTTTTACTTTCCAAAAAGCTCCGACAAGTCCCGCTGTTATCGCCGCCGGCGCAAGCCTATAACAAACCCATGTCGTAGCGGTATCGACCATGCCTGATACCCCAAGTTGCGGTAAAGCGGAACTCCCCGCAGTATTAAACTGCTCGTAAGTTATCGCCGAGGCGTTCTGCGTAAAAAATAACAGATTTAATCCGGCGAAGCCGACCAGGGCCGCGATGGAAAACAATTTGCCGTGGTTTAATGCAAACAAAAATAATTTATCCCTTAAACGCATTGTCCTTACCTCCTTAATTCTGATTTTAATTTCTTGTTTTAATTTTTTAGTCTTCGTTTTGATATTTCTTTGTAAAGCATGTCTTGCAGACATGTATCTTTTTAGTTTTCCCCGTAGACGAGGCAGGATATACTTCAACGATATCCTCTTTCTTAAAGTAAACTTTACACTCTTCGCACTGGTACATCTTGTCGACCGTGGCCATCTATTCATCACCTCCCGTAAACGATTTTTAATTCGTTAATTATTTTCCCGTCGAATTTAACGTTTTTATAAGCATACGAGCCAAGCCTACGCGAAGATAAAAGGCTTCTGTCTATGGGATATAAAAGGAGCAACTCCTTTGAGACGGAAGCCCAATTTCTTATCTTTTTATCCATATAGTACTTAGTTAATTTAACGCGGTAGCCCGCGACAGTGTTTTCGGGGCTTTTTTTAAGCATCCTAAGGCTCGCGCCGTATTCGTAGACGACAAATAATCCAGGTTCGCGCAAAAAATTAAAGTAGTTCGCCGTCGTAATGCTCGCGGCGAACAGCAGTCCGATAAAGACTGCGATAAAATATAATTTATATTTACAAAGACGGTTCATATAAATTTATTTAATGCGTTATAAATAATAACCACTCCGGAAAGGGCTACGACCGATAAAGCGACCAGCATTATAGTCCATGAATTGTAATTGCCCATTTTGTAGCTGTATGAAACATACAGGTCTTTATCGAATTTTTTAACCGGGATGCCGGCCGTGGTCGGAGCGTCCTCGGCGATATGCATAAAGACCGCAAAAAAGAAACAAATATCGGTAAAAATAATAAATAAAGACAACTGGCTAAAATTCAGGAAAATAGCATAAGCTATTAATCCAGATGTTAAAGGCAAAGAAACTAATAGATAGAGCTTATAATAATGCATTAAGCCCCTGTGTCCGCGAATCCTAATGAAGCCGTCAGGGGAGGACCCGGGGCCGAAAATAAAAATATCGAAGTCTGGAAAATGGGATCCGATGACCGTAGCCGCGAGGCCGTAGATAAAATATTCTACAGTTAAATAATTCAACCTTGTGGCGGCCGAACTAAAAACTGCGGAATAAATGGCGACGGTTGTTAATTTATGCTCCCATGCCTTCACGGGTTGCTCCTTGTTTTTTTTTGGTTTAACGCAAGTAGTTCTTCAGCTTTAAGCTTGCCTTGCGTTATCTCTTCAATTTTTTTAGCAAGTTCTTCTGAAATATTGTTCACACCATCGATATAATTAAATAAGTGTGTTTTAGAAATACCTATCTGTTCGGCGAAACTCTGAATAGGTATCCCTATGCCATAACAGTAAGTTCTTATAATGTGATTCTTGAAGCCCATTGTATTACTCCTTTTTTGAAGTCTATATTTATAAAAATACAACTAATGTGTTCTATTGTCAAGAAAAAAATACTATATTTTTTATGTGATATTTTTTTCTTTAATTTATTACTATGATTTTTTAGTAAGTTTTAATTCAGTTCTTTTATGGAATAATTATGAGTAAAGAAGATAGTAAGGCTTTATATAATTTTATAGGGCATAGGATCAGACAAAAAAGAAAAGAATTAAAATTATCTCAAGAAAAATTAAGTGAGATGATCGGTGTGGATTATCACTTGATTCAGCGATATGAAAAAGGGATTAATAAAATTCCTTTTGATAAGTTAATAAAAATTTCTAAATCTTTAAATACTCAACTTGAATATTTTTATGGTGATTTCGAAGAAAAAACCAAGTTATTAAACAAATCTTCAGTAGTAAAATATCCTGAAAGTCCTGAACTTGAGAAAAGAATCGTTGCAATTAAAGAAATATATAGATATGAAGATGAAGATTTAATTTTAGGGGTTAATAATTGTGTAGATTCTATGTCAGCTATATTAAAAAAACGGCAGGAGCAGCGAAGAGATATTGAAACTGTTAAAAAAACTCGGGTGGGGCGGGCTGGTAAAAAATAAAGATTATTAAATTATTTACGGCATTATCTAAGTACTAAAAAATAAAAAAATGGTTTCGTATTATTATATAAAAAATTTAGCTATATTGGAAATCAAAATTTTATGATATTTTCAGATAAATTCGATGATGAGTCAAGGGCTATAAAAGCATATTATGTTTGTGTTTGTGATAAATTCAACCTTCCCTTAGATGAAGATATAAAGAATGTTGCCGAAATAGACATGTTTGAAGCGGTAAACACTTCACCGGAAACAACTATAAGATTCATAGGGTGCTATAGAGAAAATATAAAACTTATAAAAGTATTACATCAAATAAAAATAAAACAAAGCGGTGTAATTTACTTAACGAAAGAAAATTTTAGAAAAATAGAATTTGATGATTTTATACGAACTGTCGGGTTCCATTGTTATTATATAGATAAGGGGATATTTTTATTACAAACCCCGAATAAAATTAAAAATGATTTTCTAAAAAAAATAAAAAGTCATTTTAAGGAATATTTATCTCTGACAGAAAAGAAAGTTGATTTTCACAAATTGCCTTCCAATTTCGACGAATTATTGCGCGTATATTTCAATAAAATTCAAACCGATATAAGCCATGCAGCGATAGGCGGAGTTATAGATCCCAAAAGCAATAAAATATTTGAACAATTTTCCCAGTCGGGTGAAATATCGGCCGTAGCTCTCTTATATCCTTTTAAAAACATAGAACATAAAATTATGATTACCAATAAATCAGGAATTGTATTACTCGAGAAATATGAGAGTGTGGAAGCTGAATTAGAAGTTATATCCGATGTTGTAGAAAAATTATTATCAAATATGTGGTAGCAAGCTATTTAACAGTATATAGGGATTGTTCAAGTCTAAGATATTTCAACATTGTATCTTTGAGAGCTAATATATTTTTACTGTCAAAAGTTAAGGCTTTTTTCTCTGCGGAAATTGTAGTGTCCTCATGATTAGATACCCTGAATCTCAGCAAGAAAGTTTGTAATCTCTGCATTGGTATATGCCTTACCATAAAACCATAATACGGGTTATTATCTTTAAAATTTACGGTCAACATATAAGAGGTAGTCTTAATACTGGGTAATTCTCGTAAAAACGCTTCTAAAAGCATGGATATATTATTTAACTCTTCTTCATAATCATGTGAGACAACCCTATGTTTTAAGGTATTAAGCCACAAAATGTCATCTTCTTCCGAAGGATCGCTTTCTAATAAATATTCATATATGATTTCATCGTTAACTGTTATCCTTATTCTACAATTACTCTCTATATAGGTTTTGACTTTGATATCTTTAAAATAGTTTTCGAAAAATATTTTAATCTTGTTGAATAAAGATTGGTTATTTTCACACTTTTCTAACTCATATCGAGCTTTTAGTTGCCAGTCAGTATAAGTTTTTTTGAAATACCTAAGAAGAGCACGGTTAACCCAAAGATACACCTTTTCGTTCCTGAAATAGTAAATTTGCAAGAAGAATAATATCCATCCGGATAATATTCCCACTATAGTCAAATAATTACCTATATCATAACCACTATTGGTTGCCATTTTTATTTATTTCCCCAGTCGGTTTTTGAGGACTGTTTATCACTGTATTAGCTGGTATAATCACTCTTTCAATAGGCCGTATTTTAGACATATCAATTTTTATTTTTGATATGTCTATAGATTTTCTGCCAACCCAACCTTCGCTTAAAGGGCTATATTTTTCATCCATGATTTGCTTCCTCCAATGAAATTAATTCTACCGTTTCTATATCTTTATGATTTAACCATATTCCGCGACTGTTCGTGTCGATTTCTAAGTGGCCTTCAGTGTTATAGCCAATAGTTTTCTCTAAAAATATACCATTTATATTTTCAGAAAAAGATATATTTGATTTATCGCCAAAAAGTCCATGAATTTTGTTACCATTTTTTAAGCTAATCCTTATCATTAATGCCCTATTACTAACAGAAGCTTGTCTGCCCAGGGTATCCCAACCATTAATTAAAATCCTTGCTCTACTTTTATAAATAAGGCGACGTGACGTGGACCAATTTAATAACATAAGAATGAACCCAGCACTTATGATAGATGTTAAACCAGCGCCAAACGGCGAAGGACTAATAATAACGCCGCCGGTTCTTATTTGAACATCCCTTATAAGAATTAACTGAAAGGAAGCGAAAACTAATATGCGAAATATCCTGTCTTCTTTATCATTCCGTCGGATGCCGAAATAAATGACAAATTCAGATATAAAAGCATAAATAAATATACTAACAAGTATATTGTTTTACATAAATGAATTTATCGTATTTATAACTGGATCCATTTAGCCGTCACCACTTTTTATTATTATACCATAATAAAAATCGTAAAATAAACAACAATTCTTTAATTTCCGGCTTTATAATGTTTATACGCTAAATACCAGAATAATGGCAAGGAGATTGGCCAGAGCGGAACAATAAGACCAAGAACGAAAAACACTACTGCTTTGAAAGTAAAACTATTAGCTTGTTTATTCTCTATAATGCTTTCTTCAATAAAATCCTGAGAAAGAATTTTCTTCTTTTGCTGAGTAAATTCTTCCTCTGTTATTAATCCCTTTTCCTTTAAGTCTGCAAGTTTTGCAATGTCATCATATTGTCCCATCTGCAACCCCTTATTAGTAAATGTTTTAATAGGTTTTTTATTATTTAAAATCAACGCAATTACAATAATAACGCTACCTATTATTAAAAGTGCTATTATTGGTATAAATCCTAACATATAACACCCCCTTTATTTTCCTTTCGATGATCTCTTATCCTTCTTTACCGTATGTTTTACCTTTATTACGGCCAGATTTAGTTCGAAGGTAGTTTCGTTGCTGGTGGTCTCCAGTACGTCGTTGAGGATGCCGCCCAGTACGGCGGCGGCTTTTTTCATTATGGTTTTCTGTTCTGCTTTATCGGCTGTCGGCAGCCTTGACATGCTTCTGGACATGTCCTTAATCTTCGCATATGTTTCTATGATATCGAGAGTGGTCTGGACGGCCTTGGGGCCTTTTATTATGGTGGCAAGCATATAAAGGCCTTTTTCGGTAAAAGCTTTTAAGTCGGCGCTCGAATGCTTTAATTTATTGAACCGGTGGAAATTTTCCACCAGTTCGTCTTTCTCGCTGGCCGTAAGTTTTATGATGTATCCTTCCGGAAATTTATCCGGGTTGTTTTTTACGGCCTTATTGACATCTCTTGTTTCGACTCCGTATAGCGCGGCCACGTCGCTGTCGAGGATAACCTTTTCTCTCTGGACGTCGATTATTTTATCCTGGACGGTTTCGAGTTTTATAATATTCATATTTATTTTTATATAATTATTTTAGAGAATAATCAAACTTAAATTTTTAGCGCCGCCAATTACCTATACCATCCCATTTTGAATTAAGCACTGTGTACGCTATACTTCTTCTATCATCTTCTCCATTATTTACAATATCATAAAAAATTTTCTGCATATTTTTTAGGCTATTTGGTTTAATTTGTTTACCGAATTGTTTTATGGCTTTTTCGGCCGCTTCAGTTTCTTTTAAATATTTAACTGCTATCTCTTCATAATTAGGTTCGGTTTGTCCCGTTTTTATTGCATTTTTTAGTTTTTTTTGATATTCATCTTCAATTCTTACAAAAACATTTATAGCTTTCTCTAATTTTATCCTCGAAACAACTTCGCCATCATATTTAAATTCAATATCATCTACAGAAGACTGATTAGTAGAACTTATAATATTATCAACATAGGTACCTTTTTTAAGAGTTTTTTTTAATAACAACACAACCCCAATGATTACAGCTATGATAATAATAATCGGAGAAAATCCAAACATATACTTAACCTCACTTTTGAGATTGCATTAATTTTTCTATCGGCACCGGCATCTGTTTAGATGCTGCAGTATTATTTTTTGCTTGATTTTCCTCGCAGTTTTTAAAAGCATAAGAATCGGC
>JAJYWW010000070.1 GCA_021791295.1 bacterium
CCGATCTGGACTAACCTGGTATTTAAAAACGGTTTGCAGATTCAACAAAACGGAGAGTTGGGCATTGTTAACGGCAATAATGATGCCGGCATTAATAACAGCGTAATTCAGCCGCCGAAAAAGAATTAAAGCAGCCCGCAATAAAAATCAGGTTATATTTTATAGTTTAAACCGTTACAGATTAATATAACTCTTCCGTTATATTTTATTTCTTTAACGATTCAAGATAAGAAGCCAATTCGTTCACTTCATATTGAGATATATAATTATAAGACGGCATAATGACGTAATACGTTTTGCCTTGAATACTTATTTTATCGCCTCTTTTAAAGTGAGAATTCGGATGTTTAATCTGCTGTACCGTCCAGTTAAAATCAGGTACCATATTGCCGTAATTAGAAAGCGACGGTCCGAGGCTTCCGCCGGCGCCGTCAATGGAATGGCAATCGTCGCAGTTATAATAATGAAAAAGATACTTCCCCTGCGAATTATTATATGAGAATGCTTTAGGCGCATAGAAAATCCGGCTTAAAAAAAACATACACGCAAAAGCTATAAATATATACGAAACGTAAGGAAATAATATTGATTTATTTTTTTTCATAGTTTTCATATTCATATCGGGTATCTCCTAAAAGTATTTATTTTCCTGATTTACCGGCCGTATTTATAGTTACTTCGACCATCATGCCAGGCTTTAAAAGATGATTTTTGTCGTTTAATATCTCAATCCTGACAGGAAGCCTGTGCGTTACTTTTGTAAATGTTCCAGAAGGGTTATTCGTGGGAATTAAAGCAAATTTAGACGTCGTAACAGAACCTACAAATTTGACTGCGCCCCTAAAAACTTTTCCGGGAAAAGAATCGATGGCAATAGTAACAGGGTCTCCTTTTTTAACGTTGCCTATAACTGTTTCTTTTATGTTTGCGGTGACCCATACGCGCCTCAAATTATTTTCCATAACTATAGGCGTACCGGGCGTAACGTATTCTCCGACGTAAGACATTTTTTCCGTAACGAGTCCGCTTATAGGAGAATATATAAAAGTATTTTTGTAGTTGGCGAGAGCTACTTTATAAGCGGCTTGCGCTACCTTAACCGCCTTTCTTAAAGGAATAAGCGTCGTCAACTTGTTTGCGTAAGATACGCTTTTAACATATCTGGATTCTATATAATTTCTTCTGGCGGTTCCCAGTGCGGACTCGGCAGATATAAGCGCCTGTCTGGCAATTAAATACTGGGTATCAAGGGTGTCGAACTGTTCTTTTGTTATAAACTGTTTATTTAAAAGGGCAAGTCCCCTCAAGTAATTTTTTTTGGCAAGTATATACGATAATTTTGCTTTATGGAGATTTGCCGAAGCAGTCGTATAAGACAGTCTGCTAATATAGTAAGAGTTATAGGAGTTTCCTATGAATTGCGCAACATTGCCGCCGGCACTGAATAATTTTGCCTTTGCGAGTTTATAATTTTCTTTAGCCTGAAGCATTTCGGGATAGTACGTCGAATCGTTAATTCTGGCAATCAGCTCGCCTTTTTTGACTATTTCGTTTTTATGTACGTAAACGGCTTTTATATTGCCCGGAACCATAGTGCTTATAGATACTATATGTCCGTCCACTTCCGCATCTTCCGTATATACGTGGGTAAGTCCGAAAATATACCATCTAAGAACAAAAATACCGCCTATAATTGCGATTAAAAGTATAATGGAAGCGGTAATAATATTTTTTTTGGTAAATTTGCTGTCAGCTTCTTTTAAAGAGACGTTTTGCGCAGTTTCTGTTTTTTCGTTTTCTCCGTTCATTAAGAACCACCCGATTAATTATTTATTCGTTATTTATTTAATTAATTTTATTAACTTTGAATATTATTTTAAATTTCCGTAAAATTTAACTAAATTTAGTTAAATTTATCGATTTTCATATCTATAAGTTTTCTTTTAAAAGAACCTATAAGTCTTTTTAAATCCAGAACGGATTCGTAATAATCGAGTTTTGCCGAAAGAAGATTATGCCTCGCCCTGGTAAGTTCCGCAAGCGCCGTAACAACGTCGACGCTTGTAGCTACTCCGGCTTTAAATTCTTCTTCTACGAGGGTAAAATTTTTAGAAGCAAATTTTTCTTCGTGTCTAAGTGTCCCGACCTGCGATTTTAAACTTTTTACGTTATAGAACATAGATATTACCTGAGCTTTAAGATTTCTCTTTGCCTGAAGCTTATCGTACATTGCCTGATTTGCTTCGGAACGGGTTTTTTCTATAGAAATAATCCTGTTAGCGCCCTGAAATATAGGCATGGTCAAGGTAGCGCCCGCCGTCCAGAAATTGGTAGAACCCTCCGGAATAAAGTGGTTGTTCGACAAAGCGTTGTAAGAAGCCGAAAAAGCTATTTTTGGAATATACTGGGATTCGTAATAGGCAGTCTGGTCGGATGCCGATTTTTGGGCAAATTTCAGGGACTTCAAACCGGGGTTATTATTATATGCAAGGACGATTAATTTGCGAAGTCCGGTTTTTTTAAACAAGGGCTGTCTCGGCTTAGCCGTTATAAAATGGCGGCTTACACCAAGCAGAGAAGCAAGCGCGGCTTTATCCGATTTTAACTTATTTTTGGCGCTTATAAGCTCCTGTTTGGCGGCATAAAACTGAGATTTTGCCTGAAGAAGGTCTGTTATAATAGCAAGTCCCGCGTTAAGTTTTGCGGCAGTAAGTTCAAGATGAGCTTTTGCTTCCTTAAATGTTTTATGGTCGGCTTTTATTAAGCTTATATCGTTTAAAACGGTATAATAATCAACCGCTACGCTGTAAAGAGTGCCTGCGGAAACGTTATTAAGAGACATTTTGGAAGACTTTTCCGTATTTTCCGCTGCCATATAAGCCGGAATAGCGCCGACGTTAAACAAAGGTTCGTTTAACGTAAAATTATACTGGTAATTAGGAAAAAAGAACAAAAATATATTTCCCATAAGCGGCGTATATGCAGCGGGAATGGGTGATGAATTTTCATGCATTCTCTGGTCGGTATATTTAAGCGAAATATCCGGCAAAACCATACCTACGGCAGACCATTTTAAAAGCGACGATTGATAATAGCTTTCTTTTGCGGCTTTTATGGTGTCGTTTCGGCTAACGGCAAGCATATAAGCTTCGTTTAATGTAATAAGCCTGCCTGAATGCGAATGCCCTACCGGCTTAAGATAAAAAGCATCTGCATTTTTTGCGGCAAAAGGAGATAAAAACGATACCGCATAATATGCGGCGGCAAATACGATTATAAGTATCGTTTTAATCGAATATTTATATCTATCGGCATCTTTAACGCAGCTTTTAATTTTCATGATTTTATTTACTTATTTACTTAATTTATAATACATAATTAATTCAAAATTAATTTTTATTTTTATTGCGTCTTTATTTTTTGCTTTTTTTATTATATATTTTTATTATAATGACTTAATAGTCATAAGTCAATATTTTTTATATTGTTTGTTATTTTATTTTTATTAATAATTATTGAGGCTTATTATAAAAAAATTATATAAAGTTGTTTAGCTTTTTATTCCGGTAATTATAAAGCCGATATGGAAAGGAAGATTTTTAATCTTTAAGTCTTTAAAGCCTTTTTCGCCGAGTATTTTAAGCATTTTTTTCCTGTCAAACGCCAGTATGCTGTATGTAAGCCATTCATATGCTTTTTTATCTATAAAAGAGCCCACTAATCTTATAAAAATAAAATATATTTTAAAGAAAATATTGAAAAAATTATTCTCCGGCCTGCCCATTTCCAGTATAACAAATTTGCCTCCTTTTTTTAAAACTCTTCTCAGTTCGTCGGAAAATGTTTCTACGTCGTCCACGTTCCTTAGCAAAAAACCGGCGGTAACTACGTCAAAGGCGCATCCTGGTTCAATGAGGTCCATCGCATCTTCTACTTTAAAACAAATATTATTGATATTTTTCTTTTTAATCTTATTTTCGGCTATATTGACCATATCGGCATTAAAATCTACGCCGACTATTTCGACATGTTTATTTGCGGCTTTTGCTTTTCTGGATATATCTATTGCAATAGAACCGGTTCCGGTAGCGACGTCGAGAATCCTGTAACCGCTTAAATTATCGTTATTATTAGAGGAAACCGCTTCTTTTGCGACTTCGAGCCGCCAAAGTCCGTCTATTCCAAAACTGAATACGTGACCCCAGAAATCATATACATCGGCTATAGAGGTAAAAATGTTATTAATTTTTTCCGACATAATTAAAGATAGTGAACTACCCAGCCCTTTCTGATAGGAACTTCTCGGCAATGTTAGTTAAAATTTAAAATGTGCTATAAATAATGCACTATGAATATATAAGTATATAGTACCATATTTTGTCTTTAGCCTAAAGCGGCAATGACTATAATTATATTATACAATATTATACAAGATTTATTTTTATATACACAAGCGCAAATGTGCTTCCGCCGTTAAAGACGCGGTAAAAAAGCTCAACTTTGTTTGGGATAAGGACAGCAAGAGTTGGAAGAAGGGAGTAAGCCGCTGAAGAGTGTGGTGCGCCCAAGTGGATTCGAACCACCGGCCTGCAGATTCGTAGTCTGACGCTCTATCCAGCTGAGCTATGGGCGCGTTATAATACTTATAATGTTGGATTATTATAATTCTATTGATAATTAACGTTAACAATTATCGAAACATTTTATATCAATTTATATCAATTGATTTTATAGTATTAATTATATATAATATTTACCCGTAACGCAAATTAATTTATGCCGCGTTATTAACCCGCAAAACAATACGCCCCCGTAGCTCAGTAGGATAGAGCAGAGGTTTCCTAAACCTTTGGTCATCGGTTCGATTCCGGTCGGGGGCACCATTAAAAACCACAGTAAATAAGCCTTTCAGGCAAATCACCTCTTTTGGCAAATTTGTAAAAATAGGTAAAATTATGGAAATTATAAAAATTTTATCTGCAAAAACCGCTGCATTAAAAATGCATCATATTAAATATGGATAATTTTAATATCTTTCAAACAGACTGTTCATTAATGCGTTAAATCTGCATTTCAGTTCGTCTGCGGCATCTATTTGAATAAAAAAAGGGGTAACGGCGCCGGAATAAAAAGAATTAACGTCGTCTGCTTCCGTTAAGGGTTCCGATAAAGACTTAATTTCACTTTCCGAAGGTTCCTCCAAATAAGTTTTTTGATTGAAATAAACTGAAGCGTCGGCTTCGGAATAATCGATTAAGCCGCCGTCTTCCGCCGCTCCGAACCTGCCCTCGAGCCTTTTTAATATAATTTCTTCTTTTTCATCGTATATTTTTGAATATACCGATATAAAAATACAGTCTTTTTTATTAAAAGCGTTAATTATTTTTTCCCTGTGGGAACGCCTTAAAAACGTAGCGTCGAATATTACCCCGCCGCCGCTTACGCCTTCAATGTCGCCCGAACTTGCCGAATTATATGTATTTTGCGTATTTACGGCATTCTGCGTATAGTCTTTAACTGCCTTATCCGCCGCGCTTTTGCATTTTTCAAATTCTTTTAAACCTTCTTCAAGCATAGTACGGTAAACTTTAGAATTTGCTTCTGCGGAATATTTTACGGACTTTTCGGCGGAACCGTACAAAGTGCGCCTAATTTCGTCCGTAGAAAAAACGCGCGCATGAAACCAAAGCGAAAGAAGGCGGGAAAGAGACGACTTTCCGCTGCCGGAAAGACCGCAGTTAAGAATTACGACGGGTTTATTTGCGGCGGCAAGATAAAAAACAGCCAATTTAAAATATTTTATAGCTTTCAAACGCACGTCTTCACCGGATGCAGCAGAAAGAAGCGAAATTTTACATCTTACTATCGCCCTGTACGCCTTAAAAAGAGGTATGATGAAAGGCTCGAATTTCTCGAACGGCGCAATATCTTTTAAATAGTTGAAACAATTTTTGTAATAATCAAAAAATTTAACGGATTCGTAAAAATATCCGTTAAATTCAAAGTCCATAAGTAAAAAAGCAGTATCTAAATATATATCCTGGCATCTGTATCTTTCGTCAAATTCTACGCAGTCCATAAGACAAACGCCGTTAACGCGCCTGCCGTCTAGAACGGCTATATGCTCCATTCTTAAATCGCCGTGAACGTCCCTTATGAAACTTTTTTCCGCACGCAAACGGATAAATTCGGCAAACGTACGCGACAAAAGCAAAGATTCGACAAAGGCAAAAAAGGTGCCGACAAAAAAGGTGCCGGATTTATTTATTTTTTTAAAAAATGAATAAGAGTCCCGCAATTTTTCCTTATCGGAATTGACTAAATATTCTTTTACGGTTTGAAAATTGTCGTGCCAGTTTGCCTTGTAAACCTCGTAACTTCCAAATTTGGAAATTCTTTTAGATTTTCGGGCGTCTTTATGGAATAAATATATTTTTTTTGCCGTTTTTTTTAAAATAGCGTCTATATTTGCATTTGTAAAACCTAATTCTGTATGTTCGGAAAGAATATAAAGAATATTACTTAGAAAAAGAGAAGAATCTACTCTTTTCATCCTTACTAAAACGTCTATTAGTTTCCCGCCTTTATAACCTATAAAATAGCGGTCTTTTTTTTTCCGTAATTCCAATAAGTCTATATAAATTCCGGAACATGCACGCCTGTTTAAAGACAGCTCTTTTTTAGCGAAATAAATTCTTTTTTTAAGCGATGTATAATCGACGAAACCAAAATTAACGATTTTTTTCTGCTTGTATGCAAATTTATCGGTGAGATAAACACGGGATATATGGGTTTCTATAATTTCACTCGGATTCAAAAAGTTAGATATTGCTTCCGAGACTTCTTTTTCGCCGATATCATTAACATTATCATCATAATTAACGTTATCATTAACGTTAATGTCTAAACAATCGTCAAGCATCGGTTCTTTTGCATTTAATATATTTTATTTTGCCGGTTTTCAATCCTGAACTTTAATTAAATAATATGGTTGACTTTCTTTAATATTTAAAGCAGAGAACTACTTTAAATATTTCTCCTGCGTTTATAAAAGCTAAACCTTTATAAACGCAGGAGATAGATAAATCTTGAAATAAACGTCTTGCCAATATTTTCTAGAAACTGTAATCTACGCCTATCATATAACTATTAATTCTTATATTAGGATAATTATTGCTACCGCCTGATAGCGAAGCACCTACATATTGAGCGGTAACGCCCCATAAATTATTAATCATATATTTTACTCCTGCGCCATACAATACTCCGTTTTCGGTAGAGTTGCCTAAGCCGTTAGAACCGTTAGAACCGTTAAATGAATCGCCTATATAGCCAACTTTTACAAAAGGCATAAAATTATCATTTAAATCATAGCCGCCTTTTACAAAGGCGCCGTAGTAAACGGAATGCAATGATTCGCTGCTCCAGCTGCCGTTATCCGAATATCCCAACATAACGCCGCCGCCTAAAATAAGTTTATTTATATTTACGTCCTTTCCTAACGAAATATTATAAGTTCCGCCTGTTTTAGAAGACGATCCGCTTGGAGAAGTTTGCAAAAACCCGCCGTTAATTCCGACATAATAACTGTTAAAATTAGAACCATAAGCATACGATTTACTAGAAAAAAGAACAACTGCCGAAAACAACATTAATAAAATTAAAAAATTTAATTTTTTATTCATAACCTTTAATACCTCCCTTAATATTTATTTATTTAGTTTATATTTTTTAGTAAAACTAAAACGATTCCAATTATTGTAATTGTTTTAGCGATAACGGTACAGGCAAACCATTTAACCTTTTAGTTTATAATTCTTTTATATAAAAATAGCGTTGGGATAACAAATAAATCTGGCACCTTTTTTTTCTTAATGTAAAAGTTTTAATAAAGCAATAACAATGCCGACTATGGTTATTGTTTGGGCTATGATAATACCGGCGAACCATTTAATCATTTTGGTTTCCAGTTCTTTCATTTTGGTTTCCAGTTCTTTTATATCAAGCTTGGAAGCTACATTATTCGATAAAACCTCGGACAAAGCTTTAGACAAAGTCTCAGCTTGAATTTCAGCCTGAGATTCCGGAACTCCGCTTTGTATTAGTCGTTTTGCATAAGCTAATGTATCAATGATTTCCAATTTATTTCCTCTACCTATATTTTATCTGTTAATTTTTTTTATTATATCATAAAAATATATAATATTAAAATTATTTTAGTTTTAAAGTCTTCTCTCAAATTTTTCTTCAACGGTTATTATGACATCTTAGCTTCTGCTCTTCTTTATTTGTATTTTTTATTAAAACTTCCGGCATAATAATAACTGACGTCATAAATTTTTACATCATTTACCAACTAAATAAATTATTTATTAAATTATACGACTTATTATACCAGAAAAGCACTTAATCATTTTTATTTCTCAGTCTTCAATCTTGCTTTCTAACTCTATAGAGAGTGAGGGAATAATAGACAAAAGCAGTCGGGAGTAAGATACGGAGGCGGGCGTTTATAAAAGCGGAGTTTTTATGCCCGCCATAGTGAAATAAATCTGACACCTTTAATCGACAACTTTTTTAAATCACAACAATGCCGGTATCGAAATATCCTCATCTATTTCTTCCCAATGAATGCCTATTCCCCTGCCTATTAAACGCCATTTATTCCTCTGTTCCTCATTCGCATTCCGAAGCTTAGGAAACCAATCTATTGGGACGCTTAATTCTCTGCCGTCTAACAAACTGATATGCATCATATAGGAATCAAATCTTATGTTGGAAGCCAGAGATTCATGTGATTTAACTGTTAAAGTATTCATTCCATTTATCCTTAATAATACTGATATTTTCTAAGATAATGGCTCTTATTTCGCTTATTTCTTTTGCGTTATAACCTACGGACTTAGCAAGAGCAACATCTTCAAGCCAAAATTTTGCATAATTTTCACCAGATTCAATGTGAATATGCGGAAACTCATTTCCTTCATTACTAAAAAAGAAAAGCCGATATTTTTTTATTCTCAATATAGTCGGCATGTAATGATATTATTTATGCATTATATTTTTACTATAATCTTCTAAAATAATTAATAATTCATCAATTTTTGAATATTTATTTTAAAAATTTCATAAAAAATTATATGTTTAAGTTTATTATAACATAAATTTTTTAAATATGAAAATCGATAAATAATTTAAGTTTACATAACGGAAAATTATGAGGCAAGTGAGGAAGGAAAAAATAAAAACTCCCGACTACGTCAAACCTGTTGGGAGTAAGATACGGAGACGGGCGTTTATAAAAGCGAAGCTTTTATGCCCGCCGAAGTGAATAAATCTGACAACTTTATTCCTGACAACTTTATTTAGACACCTTTATTTTATAACGCATTTATTATTAATGAAGTATTTTTATTAAAACTCCTATAACTATAACAGCACCTACAAGCATACCTCCAACAGCTGAAATTATATGATATTTAAGTCTAAACTCAAGTTCTTTTAAATCTTTTTTTGTTGCAATGTTTTCATTTAATATACGCGCAATTTCTTCAGCCTGAATCTCTGCCTGTTCATCTGTAAAACCAACTTTCTTTAATTTTTTTACATATGCAAGCGTATCATATATTATATTTTCCATAATGTTTATCTCTTAATTTTTCAATATTATTATTAAAATATATATAATATTGATTTAATAATTTTCGTTGCGATTAATTATTATATTTTTTATTATAACATGAATTTTTTGAAATGTAAAAATCTTAATTATAAATTTATATAATGAACAGTTAGCATAATTGAGAATTACGGTAATGCGGGTTGGGGGAAGAGAAGAACCGGCAAAAGCTGTCGGGAGTGAGGATACGGAGGCGGACGTTTATAAAAGCGAAGCTTTTATGCC
>JAJYWW010000138.1 GCA_021791295.1 bacterium
TTCTATATCGTAATGCCATCCGTATATATTTATATCTTTATTTTCTTTAATATAAGGATAAGAATTGAGGTGTTTAAGCTGTTCTTTTATATTCTCTCTTTCGGTAAGCGCCGCTATCTGTTTTTCGGTAAATTTTTCGCCATTTTCGCCAGCTTCCCTGATATGATCGGATACTATTTTTTTTGCGCTGCCGGCAAGCTCAAGCCATTTTTTTGTATGCGGAATATGTTTTAAATCTTCGTCCGTCATATAAAGCGCACTGCATCCTCCGCAGTTAGAGTGTCCGCATACTACGATATTCCTGACTTTTAAAACATTTATTGCATATTCGATAGCCGACGTGGTCGCCAGATATTCGGCTATGTTTCTGTACGGAGGCACTAAATTCGCGATATTTCTTACGACGAAAAGTTCGCCGGGGAGCGTTTTAGTAATAAGAGTAGGAACGACTCTGGAATCTGAACACCCGATAAAAAGGGTGTGCGGGGTCTGGCCTTTCGCTATTTCTTTAAATAGTCCGCTGTATTTTTTATACTCGTTATTATTGAAATCGATAACGCCGTCAAATAAGCTTGCCATGATTGCGACCTATTATTGATTTTAAATTAAATTATTATAAACGATATTTGATTATAATAAAACATTTTTTTAAAATCAAGCAAAAATATAAAAAAAACGTCTGTTTTTACCGTTTGCCGCTTGTTATAAATTATAAAAACGCTTAAAATCAAATGTTAAAATCGCTTAAAAAATATTTAAACAGTTTAGAACCTGAGTCGAAAAATAAACCGCTGTTTTGGGCTAAATTTTCGGAATAATGAACGGCTGAGTGCTTAGCAATTGCCTGCTTGCCGGTTTTAGTCGAAAAACCGCAGAACGGAACGGGTTCAGGCGTATGCTTTTTTAATTTAACCTGATTGTAATGGTCGGGCAAAATCATTACCGTGTAATCGCTAAATTTTTTAAGTCCTTCAAGCACCCCTCCTGCGATAAATTTGTCGAAATCTTCTATAGCTTTAATCTTTAAATCTATTTTTCCTTCGTGGGATGCTTCGTCTGTCGCTTCTACGTGAATATAAACAAAATCGCCGTCATTTAAAGATTTCATTCCGTATTCTACTTTACCGGCATAATTGGTATCCAAATATCCGGTAGCGCCCGGAACGTCTATAACTTTAAGCCCTGCATATTTTCCGATGCCTTTTACTAAATCTACGGCGGAAATAACCGAGCCTTCAAGTCCGTAAGCTTCTTTCATGGTGGGCATGGATGGTTTATATCCCTGTCCCCAAAGCCAAATTGAATTTGCCGGTAATTTTCCTGCGGCGATTCTTTTTTTGTTTACTTCATGATTTTCCAATATTTTTTCCGCTTTTTTCATTATTTCTACTATTTCTGGACTTGAAGCGGTTCCGTGTGGAATATATTCGTCTGTCTGCAAATCGGGAATGTCGTGCGGGGCAACGGTTTGAAGGCCGTTTATATCTATATTTTTAACGACGAGAAGATGCCTGTAGCTGACGCCGGGGTAAAAACGGAACCTGTCGCTTCCGAGCTCTTTTGCGAACGATTCTATAATCTGTTTTGCCTCTTCGGTGGTAATATGTCCGCCGGAATAGTCGTGCATATATTTTTTGCCGTCTTTTTCAAGTATATTTACAAGATTAAGCCTGAACGCAACGTCGTCTTTACCGAGTTCGACGCCCATGCTTGCCGCTTCGAGAGGGGATCTTCCCGTATAATAATTTAAAGGGTCGTATCCGAGTATGGACATAGAACCAATATCGCTGCCAGGAAGACATCCGTCGGGAATAGTTTTCATTAAACCAGTAACTCCTCTTGCCGCCACGGAATCCATATTCGGCGTTTTAGCGTACTCAAGGGGCGTTTTGCCGCCGAGTTCGGATAACGGGGTATCGGCCATGCCGTCCGGGCATAAAATAACGTATTTATGTTTATTCATCTAATTAAATAAATCCTCCTCAATCTAAATTTTATTTCTATTTCTATCGGAAAAGGCGTCAGATTAATTTTTTTTGCAAATAGCTTTCTATGCTAATTGACTGTTTAGTATGCAAAAAAAATAAAATCTGACACCTTTTCCTCTCAATTTGTGACAGTGCCGGAATTGAATTCCTGCACTGTGTTATAATATGCCCATAGCTTTTAGAACGGAGTTTTTATCGCAAGGAACAACGACCGGTTCTTTGGAAACCTTTATGGCATTGCCCGGGTCTTTAAGTCCGTGACCCGTAAGAGTCAAAACGCAGACCGAACCTTTTTCAAAAAATCCGCGTCCGTTAAGTTTGATTAATCCGGCAAGGGTAATCGCCGAAGCAGGTTCGCAAAAAACTCCTTCGTTTGCCGCCAGCAAAGCATAAGCCTTTAATATATCTTCATCGCTTACCGATTCTATTAATCCGCCGGACTCTTCTTTTGCCTCTACCGCTTTCTGCCAGCTTGCCGGATTTCCTATTCTTATAGCCGTAGCGACGGTATGAGGCTCTTTTACTATATGATTTAAAACTATGGGGGCTGCGCCTTCGGCCTGAAAACCGAGCATTTTGGGAAGTTTGTTTATTTTGCCTGCGGCGCGGTATTCTTTATAACCTTTCCAGTACGCCGTTATATTTCCGGCATTTCCTACCGGCAGAATATGGTAATCCGGCGCGGAACCGAGTTCGTCCGCTATTTCAAAACTTGCGGTCTTCTGCCCTTCAAGCCTGAACGGATTTACGGAATTAACCAAAGTAACGTCGTAATCTTTTGCTATTTCGCGCGTAATTACCAAAGCGTCGTCAAAATTTCCCTGAATCTGCATAACTAACGCTCCGTGGACTAAAGCCTGCGACAGCTTGCCCGCGGCTATTTTGCCTTCCGGTATTAAAACAAAAGATTTTATTCCCGCCCTTGCCGCATAAGCCGAAGCTGAAGCCGAAGTATTTCCGGTGGAAGCGCATATTACGGCTTTGGAACCGTCGGACACGGCTTTGGATACGGCCATAGTCATCCCTCTGTCTTTAAAAGACCCTGTAGGATTTAAGCCCTCGTATTTAAAATATATTTCTATATCCGGATTTATTATCCCGCCTAAGTTGCGGGCTTTTATCAGAGGAGTGTTTCCTTCGTTTATGGTAATTATATATTTTTCGTCTATTTCCGGTAAAAATTCGCGATATTTTTTTATTACTCCTTCGTATCTTTTAAATGCCAAACTTCCCTCCGTCAGCTTATTTTTATGATTTAGATTTACTTGCTTTACTCTATTTTGTCTTCTATCCTTAAAACCATAGTCTTAGCGGTAATAACGTCTAATTTGTCGCACTTCTCTATACTCTTAAGCA
This sequence comes from bacterium, assembly GCA_021791295.1. Next base: position 3,345 of record JAJYWW010000138.1, read on the forward strand.
ATTCGGCTTCGTTTGCCTCGTGAGTGGTAATTACTATGGGAACGGAGCCTTCGACTTTCCTGCCTTTTTGAATCATAGAGCTGATGCTTATAGAGTTTTCCCCGAGAATGCCGGATATTTTAGACAGCACTCCCGGTCTGTCCATAGCCGAAAACCTTAAATAATACCTTGAAATTATATCTTTTTTTGTTTTTATATTGAGCTTGTTTTTAATTTTAGACATGATAAAATCGCGTCTGCTTTCGCCGTTTATTATTCCTGAAATAGTTTCTACCAGATCTCCCATGACGGCGCCGGCGGTAGGATTTCCTCCGGCTCCGTAACCGGTAAGGCTCAACGGTCCGGCAAATTTAGTATTGACTAAAAATGCGTTAAAAACGCCGTCAACCTTCGATATGATGCTTGAATACGGAATTAAAGTAGGATGAACCCTGATTTCTATCTTGGAGTCTTCGTTTTTGAGAATTCCCAAAAGTTTTATAATATAACCGAGTTCTTTTGCAAAACTTATGTCTAACTGCGATATATTTTCGATGCCTTCTATTATAATATCGTCCATTGACAGACTTGTCGAAAAAGCAAGCCTGCCCAAAATAGCAAGTTTATGGGCGCTGTCCGTCCCGTTTATATCTAAAGACGGGTCTGCTTCGGCATATCCTTTTTCCTGCGCCTTTTTAAGAACGTCTTCAAATTTTCCGCCTTCGTTAGTCATTTTAGAAAGTATGAAATTCGACGTTCCGTTTATTATAGAATAAACCGATTTAATTTCGTCTCCGGCAAGTCCGTTTTTAATAGAACGCAAAATAGGAATACCGCCGCCGACAGCCGCTTCAAATCCTATATGCACTTTTTTTTCCGAGGCTTTTTTAAATATCTCCTCTCCATGTTCGGCAAGAAGAGCTTTATTTGCGGTAATTATATTTTTTCCGCCCGCTATGGCTTGCAAAATAATATCTTTTGCCGGTTCTATTCCGCCTATAAGCTCTATAACGACGTCGATTTCCTTGTCGTCTATTATGTCGCCCGCGCTTTTAACGAGAAGTTTTTTAATATTTTCGGGTACAGGATGGCTCCTGCCGCGGGTATATATCTTTTTTACATTAACCGGTACCGAAAATAAGTCGTCGATTTCATTTTTCTGTTCAGAAAAAATGTGGTAAAAACTTGAAGCTACGGTACCGAAGCCGAGAAGTCCAATGTTGATAGATTTTTTCATATTTTATAGTTTTAATATAATTTATATAATTTAATGAATAGTTGCAATATAATTACGTATTGGTATTATTTTATACGGCTTTGCGTATAAATTCTTCGTTATTTATGAAATGTTTTACTCCTTTAGACGCCTGCCTTATCCTCATCTCGTTTTCTACTAAAGCAAAACGGACGTATTCGTCGCCGTATTCTCCGAATCCTATTCCCGGAGAAACCGCAACCTTGGCATTATCAAGCAATAATTTAGAAAATTCGAGCGATTTGATTCCCGCATCAAGAAACTGGGCAGGTATTTTACCCCACACAAACATGGTAGCTTTCGGTTTTTCTATGTGCCATCCCGCAAATCTGAAACTTTCTATAAGTACGTCCCTTCTTTTTTTATAGTGCAAAACCATATCGCTTACGGCATTATGTTCCATTTCCTCATTAAGGGCTATTATTGAAGCTATCTGTATAGGCTGAAACATTCCGTAATCCAGATAGCTTTTTATCCTGGAAAGCGCGTTTATAAGGGTTGGATTGCCGAGCGCATAACCGACCCTGAACCCTGCCATACTGTAGCTTTTCGACATAGAAAAAAATTCTATTCCTACGTCTTTTGCGCCCTTTGCCTGCAAAAAACTGGGGGCTTTGTATCCGTCGAAAGTCAAATCGGCGTATGCATTGTCGTGTATTATATATATGTTGTTTTCTTTGGCAAAATCGACTAATTTTTCAAAAAAATCAAGTTCCACGGTAACCGTAGTAGGATTGTGGGGGAAACTTAAAACGATAACCTTCGGTTTAGGCCAAGTCTGCTTAAGCGCCGTCATAAGATGTTCGAAAAAATCTTCGCCCGGAATTAAAGGTATGCTTCTGACGTCTCCTCCCGCAATAATAACGCTGTATGCATGAATGGGATAAGTCGGGTTGGGCACGAAGGCTACGTCGCCTTTATTTATAATCGCCAGCATAAGATGACTCAATCCTTCTTTTATGCCCATAGTAACGATAGCCTCGGAGTCGGGATCAAGCTCGACGCCGTAATTTCTCTTATACATATTTACTATGGCGAGCCTCAGTTTGTAAATTCCTCTGGATACCGAATATCTGTGATTTTTAGGATGTCTCGACGCTTCTATCAGCTTTTCTATTATATAATCCGGAGTAGGAGAATCGGGATTGCCCATTCCAAGGTCTATAATGTCGTCGCCCCTTTTTCTGGCTTCCATTTTTATTTTATTTACCTCCGCAAAAACATAGGGCGGAAGCCTTTTAATAGTCTCAAAATCTTCTGTCATGATAAATTTCTCCGAAATTATATAAATAATTAATATAATAGCTTTATATTATATTATTTTGTTCAGATAAAATAAATAATAAAATTTGAAAATAAAAACGAAATTACGAAAAAATTTTACGAAATTAATAAGAGTGTTTAAAAAACTTTTCTGCGCCGAAAGAACTTCTTACGAGAGGAGCGGCGAACACCTGTTTAACGCCTTTTCCTTTTGCATAATTTTTATATTCTATAAATTTATTTAAAGGAACGTATCTTTGTACGGGAATATTTTCGAGCGAAGGTCTTAAATACTGTCCTATCGTAATAAATTCTACCCCGTTATCTATCATATCGTCGATAGTCCGAAAAACTTCGCCGTCGTCTTCTCCGAGCCCGACCATAATGCCCGATTTCGTAACGATATCCGGCTTTTCTTCTTTTACGGTTTTAAGGAGGTTCAAAGACCTCTTATATGAGCTTGAAGGCCTGACGTCTGCATAAAGCCTTTCTACCGTTTCCATGTTGTGTCCGAAAATATCTATGCCGCTTTCGGCGACGTTTAACGCAGACTTCATATTTCCGTTAAAATCGGACGTTAATACTTCTACGATTTTACAGCCGGTAGTTTTTCTTATTTCCTTTACGGTTTTAACTAAAATATCCGCGCCTCCGTCATATATATCGTCTCTTGTAACCATCGTAATTACGGCATGTTTCAATCCAAGCGTTTTTACGGCATACGCTACTTTTTGAGGTTCGTCTGCATCTACGGCGGCAGATGCAGGTGCAGGTGCAGGTGCGCCTGATTCGGAGAATTGAGCCGCTTGATAATTTTTTTTATTTTCAATATCTGTATCTACATCCATATGCTCTATATTGCAGAAAGGGCATTTTCTGGTACATTTGTCGCCTAGAAGCAAAAAAGTCGCGGTTTTATTTGAAAAGCAGAGGTGCAGGTTAGGACATCTGGATGAAGAACAGACTGTATTAAGATTTTTATCCTTAATAATTTTAGAAGTCTCGAAAATATCTTTTCTGGATTTTATTTTAAGTATCTCTTTTTTTAAATAGTCGGGAAGTCTTTCGTTCATTTTATATCCGCATTACAGGTTTAATCTAATGCGCTTATTATTATAATATTTTATCGTTTTTTTTATTTCTTAAGCCATGTATCATATATATTATTATATACTTTATCCGTTATATAATAATATATAAAACGTCTATAAATTTCAATCGTATTTTGCATGTTTGCATGTTTTATTTTAGTAATTTTAAAAGTTTTTTTAAATTTCGATAAATTTATATAATATAATATCAAGAATGAATAAATTAGACGATATATATTTTATGAATTTAGCTTTAAAAGAAGCCGAAAAAGCGCTGGACGGCGACGAGGTTCCGGTTGGAGCAGTTATAGTAAGCGGCGGCGGCGAGGTTATTTCTTCCGCTTTTAACACGGTCGAAAGCGATATTTCCTGTATTATGCACGCCGAAATAAACGCTATTCTAGAGGCGCAAAAAAAACTTCATAACTGGCGTTTAGACGAATGCTCGCTTTACGTTACTCTCGAACCCTGTATTATGTGCTGCGGAGCTATTCTTTTATCGAGAATCGGCAGGGTAGTTTACGGAGCATGCGATCCGAAAGGCGGCGTTTCAAGTTCTATTTTGGGCGGAAAAATAGAGCTTATCGGCGGGGTAATGGATGAAGAATCATCGATGCTGTTAAAGTCTTTTTTTAAATCAAAACGCGAAAACGCAAGATACGATAAATCTGCAAATGCAGACGACAGTAAGTGAATAAATAAATCTGACACCTTTAAAAGGCAGAAAAAAAAAGGGGCAGATTTATTAAATCTGCCCCTTTTTTTGTTTTTTTGTTTGTTTTGTATTAATATTTATAATACTGGCACAACAATAAAACAATGGGAACTATTAAGATGGTAAAGATGTTGACGACCTTGATCATGGGGTTGATTGCAGGACCGGCGGTGTCTTTGTAAGGATCGCCGACCGTGTCTCCGGTAACTGCCGCTTTGTGAGCTTCGCTGCCTTTGCGGTATGTCTGTCCGTTATATTCAAACCCTTTTTCTATAAGTTTTTTTGCGTTATCCCATGCCGCTCCGCCGCTCGTCATAGATATTGCGACGAAAAGACCGGATATAATAGTTCCAAGCAATATTCCGCCGAGAACCTGCGGCCCCATAGTCAGACCGAATACTATAGGTCCGGCGATCGGTATAAATGCGGGAAGTATCATCTCCCTTAAGGAAGATTTCGTAACTATATCGACGCATTTTCCATATTCCGGTTTGGCGGTTCCTTCCATAATTCCAGGAATTTCTTTAAACTGTCTCCTTACTTCTACGACTATATCCCCTGCCGCTTTTCCGACCGATTTCATTGCAAGAGAAGCAAATATATAAGGAAGCATTGCGCCGAGGAAAAGTCCTATTAATACCATAGGCTGATGTATAGAAAACGATATTTCATGGAGTCCTGCCTTAATTAAACCTTGTTGGATTAAATTGGAATATTCTCCGAAAAGAACTATTGCGGCAAGAGCTGCGGAACCTATAGCATATCCTTTCGTTACAGCTTTGGTAGTATTTCCGACTGCATCGAGAGCGTCCGTGGTTTCCCTGACGTCTTCCGGAAGTTCGCTCATTTCGGCTATGCCGCCGGCATTATCGGTTATGGGTCCAAACGAATCTACGGCTATAACCATACCCGACATTGAAAGCATACTGGAAGCGGCAACAGCTACGCCGTAAAAGCCTGCGAAGTGATAAGAAATCAAAATTCCGAATACTATCGCTATAACGGGAAGCGCCGTCGACATTTGTCCGACTGCAAGACCTGCTATAATATTTGTTCCGTGACCCGTAGTAGATGCTTGCGCTATAGATTTAACGGGGGAAAATTCCGTCGACGTAAAATAATCGGTTATTATTATGATTAGTCCGGTTAAAACAAGACCGACAAGCGCCGCATAGTAATAATCCATTGCGGAATATTTACCTACATGCTGCATAAAAGCTTCAGTAAAGAAGTAGTATGCAACTGCGGAAACTATTCCGGTGACGAACAGTCCTTTATAAAGACCCTGCATAATTTTTTCTTTAGTAGGAGCGCTAACGAAAAATACTCCGATTATCGAGGTAAAAACAGCGATGCCGCCCAAAAGAAGCGGGTAAAGTATGCCGTGCATTAAACCGCCGCTGCCGCCGTTTAATCCTGCTTTAAATGTCGAATATGCAAGCAATATTGATGCAATTATAGTAACCGCAAAGGTTTCAAATACGTCTGCCGCCATACCGGCGCAGTCGCCTACGTTATCTCCGACCTGGTCGGCTATAACCGCAGGGTTTCTTGGGTCGTCTTCGGGTATTCCTGCTTCGACTTTTCCGACGAGGTCGGCTCCGACGTCTGCCGCTTTAGTGTATATTCCGCCGCCAAGCCTTGCAAAAACGGAAATAAGGCTGCATCCGAAAGCAAATCCTATTAATGAGTTTATAACGCCGTCAAGCCCGCTCGTATGTTTTCCGATTAGCATAAAAACCGATATACCGAGTACGCCGAGACCTAAAACCATTAAGCCTGTAACCGAACCGCCTTTAAATGCAAACTTTAATGCCGGTTTAACGCCTTTATGGGCAATCTGCGCAGTTCTTATATTGGCCCTAACTGCGTTAAACATTCCGAGGTAGCCGGCTAAAGCCGATAAAAAAGCGCCCAACGCAAATCCGCATGCCGTGAGAAGTCCGAACTGAGGCACCCATATTCCGCCGATAAGTATCAATGCGAAAACAACGACGCCGACTATGGCTACCGTCCTGTACTGTCTGTTAAGAAATGCGGTGGCGCCTTCCTGAATTGCCTTGGCTATCTGTTTCATTCTGTCGGAACCTTCGTCCTGTTTCATAGCCCATATCGTTACCGCTATGCTGTAGATAACGGCGATAAGACCCGCAATAATTCCGAAAATCATTGCTTTGTCAAATAGACTCATAACCTAAAACCCCCTAAATTAAATTTTTAATTAT
>JAJYWW010000135.1 GCA_021791295.1 bacterium
AAGATTTGCATATCCACGATTTAAGACACGTCTTTGCAAGCAAGATGGTAATGGGCGGAACATCGTTATATATTACCGGCGAACTCTTAGGACACAGAACGACGCAGATGACAAAAAGGTATAGTCATTTAGTGCCGGAGACCTTGAAGAAGGCAGTTGATGATGTGTGGAAGAAAAAAGATGATAATGAGTACTAAATAATTATAACTTTTAAATGAAAGTTATTTACAAGCACAGCGTAATCCGTAATGCATTATCAATAATATTCATATCTGTGCCTGCGCAGCTACCAATAACGCTATCTATTTCCCGTTCTAACACGGTTGCTATATTGTCGGCAACGATAACGGAATCGTTCAACAATCCCATCCGCTGACCAAGAGAACTATTTTTAAGAACTGGTACTCTCGTTGGGCCTTTTCTATTAAAATTAGAGGTTATTAGCACAATTATTTTTTGACTTAGCCCTGTATTTAAAGCATTTGCCTGAACTACAAGAGCAGGTCTCTTTTTGTAGGTTTTTAAATTAGAGTTAGGAAAACGAACTAAAACAACATCCCCGCGACTACAAGCAGTCATATGCTTCCATCCCTAGCGCATTCCAATCTTCCTCGAAAGTATGCAGACGCATGCGTGTTTCTAATGCCTCTTCTGTAGACCAACCAATATCTTCGATTAATAAAGGCTCAATTAAAGATGAAAATGATAAATTTGAGGTATTCCTCATTGGCTGAGGTAATAACATAGAAGTCAATTGCATAGATGACATTTGTATAGAAAAAGCGTCAAATATATAGGGCATATTAAAAAGTTTATACCAATTTAGAGCTTGTTCTGTTTTGATTGCAGTATTTTTTATAAATGGCCATTGCATAGAAAAAGCGTAAAGTGAGGAAGCTGACATATTGAGGGTTTCATTCTTATTATAAGCTTGTTTTGTTTTGATTGCAGTATTTCTAACTGAACGTTTATATTCAATAAAATTTACTACATTACTTTTAATATCAGTTTTATTTGACTGCTCCTCTATTATTATATATTTCCCATAAGATTCTTGTACATTATTATAGGGAATACTTAGACTTGTTTCTGTTTGCATAGTCATTTTATATCTCCTTTTTTTGTAATTTCTATCCCTAAATCTACCAGTTCCTTAAAAACAGATTTAATCTTATTATGAGGTAAGTCTCCGGTAGGTTGAGGGTTTGTATTAATATCTATTTCTAACTTACATTCGCTTTGCAATAATTTTTCTGCCGGTGATACCGATAACATTTGTCCTGAGAGCGCAAACTCAAAGCCTTGCATTATTACAACTGACCACTTTGAAAGCCTGTTAATTTTAAGATATTCAAGACCGTGAAGTTTAGAAAAACGAGGGCGGTTAATTTGATAAAGAAAGTCTGACGATGTTTCATCGTCTATTTGAATAGATTTCAAGTACTTGGCAATATACATATTTCCAACAGCAATGTCTGCAACAGGACGTATAAGTCCGGCACCAAAAGCAAGTCTATTAATTGGCGGAGCAAGAGTAAGCCAGTTTTCTATGTTTAGTGAAAATTTTTTAACAACTTCATCTAAGTAACCAATATTAGGTAAACCATTATCATAGGACAACTGTGGATTAGGTGTATATAACCAATCAATTCGATATAGTTGCGACAATTGAGGCTGTATACTTAATTGCATTAGTCCATTCTCAAAAGGGCCAATATCACTATAGAAGGGACGGGTTATCCTTTGCGTAGGCTGACCTGATATGACAGATTCCCACCATTTTTCCGGAGTTTCAGGATTTGCTTTAGTAAAAGCTGTTAAACGTATGTTTTCTGTTAGCCATTCGCTTTGCTGATGCACGGATAAGAGTGAATCTTTTTTCTTTTTTATAACTGATTTCTTCATTATTTCATTCTCCGCTTATATATTAAATAATAAAAAAAACATTAAATTCTGTCAAGCTTTTATATTGATATCATGTCAAGGCAAAATAGAAATGTCCACTTCTTAGCAATTGATAACTGCAATCTTTTAGCTAAAATTAAAATTAATACATCATAGTTAAATTCTCTAAAATTTTTAAAAATTAAAAATCCTTATATTTTCTAAAATTACTCGCCAAATCAGAAAATGAATCCGGCTTATATTTATTAAAACCTTCCTCGTCAACAAAAATATAATCGAAAACTACTTTATGCTGAGAAATATTTATATCTTCGCACCATTGCTTTAGGCGTGCCATTTTTAACGGAGTATCGAGGTCTTCAAGTCCTTTGGTTTCTACAATATAAATATGCTTCTCATCAGTTTTTACAATAAAATCGGGGTAATAATCAGAAATATTCCCGTTTGCATTAACATAATCTATTTTGAAATGCACCGCCAAATAATTTTTTACATAAGAAACGATATCCGGGCATCTTTCTAAAAATGAAGCAAAAAGCAGTTCGAGATGGCTGTCGCCGATAATTTTATTAAAAAGACTCTTTTGCGGCATTATGAAGCCCTGGTCTTTAACAACAAACGGCCTTGTTTGCCTTAGTTTTATATAATCCCTGATTTCCGCACTGCCCTTGTCTAAAATTGTTAAATCGTTTATCTTTTTAATAAAAGTCTGGACTATTGTTTTTGTTGCTTCAAGTTCCGAAAGGTTTCTTAATGTGTTTAAATCTTCAATTTCTACCTGCCTGTCGAACAGATATCTTGAAATAAATTCTTTTACCTTCCCATATAGAACGTCATATCCGCTTATTAACCTCAGCTCATGCATAATGACCTTGGTAAAATAGCCTATAGCATTTCTATAATCGACAATTAAATCAGAACTAAGCATTATGGTATGGTTTATTTTATCGGAGGTAATTTCTTTAAAAACTATTTCCCGTTTTTCTTCTTCGCTGAATTGCTTGTATTCAATCCGTTTATTTCCGAAAATAGACGGATTTAAGTCTTCTAATTGCTTATATTCCCTGTAAATTCTTGGAGACAGAACTGGTATTTCTATATTAAGCTTATCTATATCTTTTTTTACATTGTCATTATCCACTTCTATAATTATCGGAGCCTTTGCTCCCGTGCCGTAACCCATCGGTTTTCGCTCGAGCTCAACCCCTTCGGTCTGTATGGATTCTACAAATTCCATAAATGCATCGGTTCCAACGACGCTCACATATTCCGTAGCATCTGTACCGGGATACATCCTTCTTAAACCTCTTCCTAATGTCTGTTCCGGCAGAATATTGCTTTTTGCAGCATAGGCACGAAGCCCTACTATAGTGGTGACATTGCGGACATCCCAGCCTTCTTTTAAAACAAGGACGGAAACTATGACTTTATAAGGGCTTTCGAAGCTATCTATTTCGTTTGCAGCATTTCTCAATCTATCTAGTTCTTCTTTGCTCTTTCCTGTGTCATGTTCGGCAATTTCACCGTTATTTTTAGTGTGTATTACTAAAACAGCACCTTTAAGGTCTGAATACCTGTTTTCAAGATAGTCGGCAACATCGTCGCAGTTTATTGTGTCATCCGTCATAATGAAAAGAATGGCTTTTTTGCCGAGCTTTTCATGTTCTATATATGCTTTGCGCCATTCTTCTATTCCCAAGGCTATATAATCTGAATATTTTTCGGTATATTTTGAACTTTTCTTTTCGGAAAGTTTTGCCCGACTTGCTGAATCAGGTAAAACAGGATGCTTTACGACATCCTGGTAAATAGCTTCCACCAGCGGATAGTCAACTACGGTTTGTACGAAAATAGCCCCGTTATTGTGCTTAGGCGTTGCCGTAACATCCATCTGCAATGAAAGGAAATGTCCTTTTTGTTTTAAACGGTTATGGATATCTTCTATCGATTTAAACCATGCAAGACGGCTGTCGTGAATATGATGGGCTTCATCGTTAATTACTATTAATTCGTCAATTTCCCTGACTATAATTCCTAAATCCACTTTTGAATCGTTCGTTTTGCCTACGGGTCTTTTTCCAAGAAAATAGTCGTCGAGGTTTTCATCATTAAAGCTCGGGTCGGTATCGTTTCCGCTATATACTCTATGAATATTAGTCAAGAAAATATTTCCGGTTTTGCGAACGACAGAAACGTTATCCTGAATATGAAGCGTAAGTTGAAAATCATCCTGCCAGTTTTGACCTCCAAAACCGTTATTCGGCAAAAGGGGGTCGTTCCAGAATATTTTTAATCCGTCAAAATCGGCGCGCAGCCTATCTAAGACTATTATATTTGGGGCAATTATAAGAAAGTTGGTCGATAGTTTAGAGTCTTCTTCGTATAGCTTGTGGAAATAGCACCAGGTAACTATAAGGCTCATTACTTTAGTTTTGCCGCTTCCGGTAGCCATTTTTATAACTAATCTAAGCCAGTCTTCATCAAACATTCCGGTAGAAACCGCTTTCGAAGAATCATATTTTAAAAGGTCGTATTTATCTTTAACTTTTGCAACTTCGTATAAATAAATAATGGTTTCTATAGCTTCTCTTTGGGCAAAGTAATATTTAAACTCGGCCGTATCGTCGCCTGATTTTTCTATAATATGCGCTGTATTAAACCACCATTCTAATAAGGACTTTGAAGTTGCACTTGCACCGGCATAGAGGTCATCGCGCCAGTCTTTAACTTCTTTTCTAATTTTAGAAACAAGCGGCGGCAAAAGCTTCTCGTAACTTGTATCCCTTAAAGACTCATCAGCAGGAAACCATCTGTATTCAGGATATAGAACGTCATACGGAGATTTTGAAAAATTAGTATGAATTGCCATTTTTTATTCCTTTATAAATCTATTTCGGTTATATAATTCAGACGGAAACCTCAAATACCTTCATAGTATCGTTTCCGAATATATCGACAACTTTGACTGCAATCTTATGCCTCCCATTATTGCAGTCATGATAAGGCGTTATAAGTTCTAATGACCTGTTCTTCTTAGTCCTAAAAGACTGCCATTCGTTTTCGAAGATATAATCGCCCGTCCATTTTTCTTCAATTTTACCTGTATCGAAGTTCTTAACTTTTATAATTTCACGCCGAGATTCAAAATTGAAATCAACGCTCCAGTAATCAATCCAGTCAGTCCAATTCTCAGTAAGTATTTCTTTAGTTATAATGCCGTCTTTATCCTTATTTACCTTAATAATCCTGCCGTTTTCGACAACAATTTTACTTTTGCCGTTTGAAAGCGAGGATGCCGCATTATCTACCGTATCCTGAGAATAATGGACTGAAAAATCTGTTAATTCAATAGTTATCTGATTATTTTTTACGTGCGGTTTTACTTCTATGTAATTTACATCGTAAAATACAACCTGATTTTTCTCTATTGCCCTTTTATCGAAAACATCTCTGGGTATATATTTAAGCGCTAAATCAATTCCTTTAGCCCTTGCTTCTTCTTGAATACGCGGAAATAACCCCATTTCAAATTCAAAGGCAAGGATATCTATGCGCGAAATTCTCTTTTCCTGACACTCAAGTATGACTTCTTCGACGAAAAGGCGTGTTACCGGAAGATTTATCGGTCCGACCGTAACAAATCTACCTGCCTTTTTGCCCTGAAAACATTTAAAGTTTTCAACCGTTTCCGATTTATAGGCCTTAAGTATAAGCAATACAAAATCTTTTTCTTTTTGCTCTAGCTGTTTTTGGCGTTCTTCCTCACGAAGGTTCATATTAACGCCGATGTAATGCGCTCTTTCATATTTGCCGATATTTAATATTTCAAAAGCGCGAAAATCTTTTCCGCCAGCTTTTAGTTCCCGTTGAACCTGAATCATTCTTTTACGGGTTGTGTGTATCGCAAACTTGCCGAGGTCGGAACCTATCCATTTTCGACCAAGTTTTTCGGCCACAGCAAGAGTGGTGCCAGAGCCGCAGAAGAAGTCGGCAACGATGTCGTTTTCGTTGGAACTAACTTTTATTATTCGATCAAGAAGGGCTTCCGGCTTTTGAGTAGGATAATCAACCCGCTCATCAGCCATTGGGTTAACTATTGGTATATCCACCCAAACATTTTGAACCATTTGCCCTGAATAATTATCTTCATATATTTTTCGATAAATACGTGCGTTAATATCTTTAGGCATAACTAGTTCATTATTTTTATACATTGTTTCCATTCGCTCCTTAGAATAAAGCCAGCCCGTTTTTGGCGGTTGTATGCCATGAAATTCATAGCGCAAATTAGGCCGATTTAAAGGATTTACTAAGGGGGATTTCATGAATTTCCGTCCATCCCCATCATCAAATGTAAACCTTTCCTTTATGTACTTTTTTGTATTTTCATCATCTTTCGAATAGATTGGGTTGAATATATGCTCCTCACCCTTGGCATAAAAAAGCAGAGTGTCGTTTGTAATACCGAATTGGTCAGCTGACCATGCCTGAGCCTGCTTCCTTCGCCAAATTATTTCGTTGACGAAATTTGCTTCCCCAAAAACCTCATTCATGACTAATCTTAGTAGACTATTAACTCTGTAATCGCAATGTACATAAATACTTCCGTCTTCCGCCAATAAATCACGCATTAAAACAAGTCTTTCGTAAATCATGGCTATAAAGCTATCCGCCCCTTTACCCCAAGTATCTCGATATGCGAGTTCTTCCAAAACGCTCGGCTTTTTGGTAAATGTTTCTTCTCCTATTTCTATATCCATTGAAAAATCGGCGCCGACATCAAATGGCGGATCAATATAAATCAATTTTATTCCGCCGGCTTGTTCAATTTCATCTCGCATAGGACCGTTTTTCAAACTTGAAAGAATAAGCTTGTTATCACCCCATATAAGCTTATTCGTCCAGCCGGATTTTTGGCGTCCGCGTTCGTCAAACAGGAATAATTGAGATTTGGTATCTTCAGGCTTTTCAGGGCGGGGTTCATCAATCTGCTCTATAACCTGAAACGGCAGAACTATATTTGCAACTTCAGCAGTTTTTCCATTCCAGACAAGTTCTACTTCGCGCTTATCATCAAAGAGTAAAAAGCGGTATTTATCGGGAAGAGGTTTATCTTTTTCTATTAGTTGTAATATTTCACGTTTTTCAGATTCGGTCAGTTTCATTTATTCTTACCCCAAAAAAGTATCTATTATATATTAAATTCTTTAGTCAATTATATATTATTTCTGAAGTTTCTGATAATGATGCACTCCTAAAACAAACTTATTCCCTTGCTATTTACAAATTTTTTAAATTCATCTTCGTTTTGTAATAATTGTTGGTAAATAAATTTAGAAATTATAAAAGCACGCTTTATAATTACTTTTAGCTTCTCTTCATAAGAATCTTTTTTTACAATGTTCTCTAAATGAAAGTGAACGCTTTGGCCTCTTAAAGTATAAATCTCTTTTATTTGGCTCTCAGAGTATTCTTTAGGAAATTTAAAATAATTCAAAATTTTTAGACAACCTTCAGCGAATTTATTTTTTTCTCTTGCATTTACCAGAGCTTCTATAGATTTAGTCAATTGTAATATTGCATCTAATCCGTCATGGCATTGTAGAGCAAATTGAAAAGCATTAAACCCATGCCTCAAACGAAAATAATTTACATTTTTTATATTGCTGTCGCTATATATATTTTGAAGGTTTCTATATACCTTATCTATCAGTTTTATGTGCATGCCCCTTAATTCTAAAAAATTCCCGTATTCATATCGCCTATATTCAGGAAGAGTACCGGAATTTCTTATATTATAAAGATTCCCGTCGTTATTGCCGCCTATAAATATTGCCATTTCATATTGAGGAATACCTAAAGCAATAATTATAGAATTTAAAAAATAATCAAGTTTCAGACGTAAATTTTCATCCTCTGCGTTAAGAATATTAGGCTCGTCCTACGGTTTAGCAATAAAAAGAAAAACACTACTCGATATAAGATTATCATACATAAACGAACCTCTGGTTTCTTTAAAATAATCCAATGGTAAATCTTCTATTTGTTGAGGAATTTTATTGCAAATAGAAAAATCGCCTATATCAAGATTTTTATTAACCTTTAAATTTGTGCCTTTTAAGGCATAAAAAGCAAATTTATATCCTTTTTCCATTTTTAGTTCTTTTTGAAATATCAACTTATTTCCGGCTTCTATAACATGCTGTCGTTCACAGAGATACTTGTCGTTTCATTTTATTTATATTGTATTAAAAAGTCAAATTAAGATAAGATATATTGTAGATGAGCATTACTTATCTGTTATATTAAAATAAAGAAACTTATTTTGATTAATCAGCATAGAAAGATATTTAATCTATTTCCCGCCAAGATAAACCTTCGTTACATAATCCCTGTTATGCCCCAGTTCATTGGAAACGGCTATCTTAGAATCTTTTTCGGAATACCCGTTTGAAACCAGTTCCGCATACCTTTCCTGTGCAACGGAATGTCTTACGGCGTGCATATTGAAGCCGGCATTTTTAATGGAGTTACCCAGATGGTTCATTTCCTGTTTTAAGTTCCTGCGGGTATCGTAGTTGCAGTTAATCGCAAATTTACGAAGTTCCGCAAGTTCTTTAAGTTTCTCAGAAGAAAGTTTTATTTCTCTGGGTCTGCCGTTTTTGCACCAAGAGCCTTTTAATTCAAGAGTGCCGTTTTTTACTATTTCATAACCTTTTGAAAGCGCAAGTCCGGCGTGGACGCTTTCCTCTTTCCTTAAGCCCGCTATACTTGCAATTTTCAACTGAACGTAAACGTTGGCGTCTTTTTCTTTAAAATACCGGAGCTTTTGGTTTATATCCACTCCTTTGGCGTTTAGACTTTTGTCCTTATACTCCATTTCTCTTTTAAGTCCAAGTTCTCCGTTGGAAATGTTAATATTAGTTCTGCTTTTTTCATGTAAAAAAGACCTTAAGGAAGAAACGTAGTTGATAATAGTGGCGTCCTTTAGTCCCTGAGCCTTATAATAATTTACCATTTTTTCAATATCGGAATTACTCCATTTGCCGATGTCGGCTTTCCTGTTAGCGGTTACGCCTATATCGTAATGCCTGGCATCATGAGCTATGCGGCACATATCCTGCCTTATGTCATGGTCTGATTTATTCGAAACGATAGACAGCGGGGCGTCCATTTTGTGGAAATGCTCTATCTCTTTTAATTCCCGATTTATTTTGTATTCTATTTTCGTCATTTTAATATCCTCCGTAAAAATATTTATTTTTATTTAGACAAACTTTTGCCATTGGCATTTAATCCTGCCTATATTCTATAATGCCATAAAACACCCAGCTACGGTTTAAGGTCGAAAATGTCTTTTCGTATGGCTTTTTAACTGGAAAGACAATACCAGCTCTAAGGAGAAAATCTTTTGAGGATAAGCCAATAATCCCTATATATTTTTTAATGTTATTTTCCGGATTTATAGACCCGGCAAGTCTTAAGTAAGAGAGGTTTTTTAGAGTTAAACCTTTAAGAAAGTGAAAAACTGTGCAGGATTTCGGCCTGAGTTAGAAAGGATATTTACTTTTAGAATTGACCCGGATTTTTTTTCCGAGCAGGAATAGTTTTTTAAAATCTTTAATCGCGCCGGTATTTTCATCGTTTATAAATAAACTTAAAAATCACCGGTGAAATAAAAATCTTACAAAATCTAAAGTAAATATTTGCGAATTTAATAATCCGTTCGTTTCGGATTGGAAAGTTTTTAATCTTCTTTCGAAGATAGGTAAGTTTTAATCTCTTGCGAAGATAATAGGTTTCTTTAAAAGCGCCGCC
>JAJYWW010000093.1 GCA_021791295.1 bacterium
GGCGTTTGCCGAACTATGGTTTAAATTAGTCAGGAAATTTTCGTCGTATCTTTTGTTTTCGACTATCCAGCGCAGCATTCCCATGGCAAGCGCTCCGTCGCCTCCGGGTTTAATAGGTATATATTTATCGGCATGCGCAACCATATTGCCCGCTCTTACGTCTATTACGGTTACTTTTAACTTACCTGACGATGTAGCGGCTACCGTTCTTCTTGCTAAAGTCTGCATGGGGAAATTGGCTTCAAGATAATTTGCCCCGAAAATCAGCAGGTGTTCGCAGTTGGGCAGGTCCGGTTTTAGCATATTAGTTCCCGGAAAAGTCCTGAACGTAGAAACATGGTGCGATAAATCGCAAATTGAAACATGGGGCAATGCATTTACGGAACCGAGAGCGTTTGCAAACCGCGTCATAAAATTTGCTATACCTCCTTCCCCCCTGCCCCAATAAGAAACATACTGGTTAGTCTTAGGTCCGAAATCCGGATATTTCGAGTTGGCCGGAACAAACCTGTTTTTACCTTCATTCCATAAATGTTTAAAACCTTCTACAAACCTTTTTTCTTCGCCGGGAACATCTTTGAAAAGATATCCTCCGTTTACTGTTTCGTCTATTAACTGTTTGTACGAAATAACTTTGAATTTTTTAGAGCCTCTTGCTCCGACTCTTTTTAAAGGCATATATACTCTGTATGGGTCGTAAACAGTCTGAGTTCCGGCCGCGCCCCTTGGACATACGGAATGCGCTCCGTCCACAAACGGTTTATCAGACGAATAATATGTTCCGGTATATATTATAGAATCTTTTACGGATGTAGAATACTTTATATTCGGTTCAGTAGTCTGTATATCGTAGGGATTTCCAAAAATGTTAAGCAGAGTTCCGTTAAACATCCTAGTCATTATCCCGCAATCGCTGTGGCACTGTTTACAGGTGGAATATTTTACGACTTCGCCAGGCCATGTTTCGGGTCTGCGCGGAAAAGTATATTTACCCTGATAGCCGAACACTCCCCCGGCCCACTGCGTCAATCCCGCTCCCATCGCAACGGCTGTTACCCCAAACGTCGTATATTTTAAAAAATCCCTTCTGTTCATTTTATTCTTTGCCATTATAAAGCCTCCTTATTATTATCAGGGGTTATTTCTTCCGGTTTTTCTTCCCAGCCCAAAAAATATCCAAAAACAAACAATACTACAATTCCCATTCCGAACATTCCTATACCCGATATATATCCGTCAAAGCCCCAAAACGGAATATGCAGAACAGCCAATCCCTGTCCTATTTTAACCGGAAGCTGACCGCCTATAACGGTATCGAACCTCATCTCCCAGACGCCAACGGTAACTATAAAATCTAATATCAAAGTCCAGATTAAAGACCTCCTAATCTTTCGAAATACGAGAAATAAAAAAGCGGGTATAATAAGCCCAAGTCCTATCTGCGTTACATGGTAATTAAACCAGAGAGGACCGTGCCCTGCATAAGTGAAAACAGCATGCCAGCCGTCGTAAACTCCCTTCGAATTATAACCTCTTACCGAATAAAGCCATTCGATTAGGTCGAAAAACAGGTCTGCAAATATTGCAAATACTAATGCTTTATTAAGAACTTCCAGCGTATCGGATTCAACCTTATTTTTATCCGAAAAAAAGGTAAAACCGATTGTATATAGTAGTCCTACGAAAGCTATACCCGAAACAACGGCGGATGTTATAAACATCGGCGGAATATCAGGGTCCGACCATAGTGCCCTGGCTTTTATCGCTCCGAATAAAAACCCGACGTAACCGTGAAATAGAAGAGATAAAATAATTCCAAGAATCGAGATTATCCATAAAGCTTTATGGTCTCTTTTTTTTGTTTTTTCAGATAAATCGGAACTGCCGAAAGATATTAGCTTTGCCACCTTTCCTCTTATACCGCCATCGGTTTTAGCCTTTTTAATATTATCTTCCCTGAATAAAAAATACATTTCGAATATATTTACGATAACAAAAACAGTCCATATAATAATAAACATTGCTAAAGGCGAGTAAGGAAAATGGTCTCTGAAATACAATTCCCACATCGCTCTTTGCGGCTGCAGGGCATCCGCCAAAGGCGCCATTGCCGCAAGCAGAAGCATTGTAAAACTTGCAATAAGCGCCAGCTTAGATATAGGTTTAAGTTTTTCCACGTGAAAAAGATGATAAAGCGCGCCGACTACAAAGGCGCCGGCCATTAAACCGGAAAGAAACGGATAAATCACTATCGGAAGCCCCCAGTAAACATTTTCCAGCGTTCCGTAAGAGCCGTTAATCGCAAGAGGATTCACATACTGAAACATAATAAAAACTCCTTTATTTTTATAATAATTAAATTAACCTGCATATGGGTATTCCCTTTCTTCCAAATATGGAAGAACCGGTTTTTTACCAAGTTTTTCGTAAGAAGTAGTAGTAAGACCCATGGTATAAGTGTAAACCATCTTGACTTTATCTGAATTGGTGTAATTCGCAAGGTCTCCGTCTAATCCGATATAATAAACCTGAGGGTCGGTACCGAATTCTAAATTTAATCTAGAAACCTTATTGGTAGCAATTAATTTAGAAACCTCGCTTCCAGGGTCGTTCATATCCCCGAACTTCATCGCCCTGCCGACGCACGAAGTAACGCAAACCGGCAATAGCGGCACATATGATTTTTCATGCGAAACAGCCGCTCTTCCTGCACACATATTACATTTATCCGCAGTATGCTGAATCGGATTTGCAAACCTCATATCGTAAGGACAAGCCTGAACACAGGTAAGACAGCCTATGCACAGGTCGTAATCTATTTCAACCTGACCCGTTTCCAATTTATACGTCGCTTTTACCGGACATACTTCGACGCACGGCGGATGATCGCAATGATTGCATGTTCTGGGAAGAAAAACTCTCTTCACGTTGGGAGTATAATTCCCTTCGTCCGTTACTACCACGCCCCACTCATCCGGAACCATCTCTCCTACTTCCATAACATCTACGACCCTTCTGAAAACTCCAAGCGGAACGCTATTTTCATTTTTGCAACTTACCGTACAAGCCTGACATCCTACGCATTTGTTAATATCAATTACGTAAACGAAATGATGTATTTTAGGTCTTATTTTTTTTATCCGGTAAAATTTGTCGTGAAAGATTCTTGCATGAAGAGGATTCTGTATAGTATTCTGCCAGTGATCCCATCCGTCTTTTATATACTGAGAGGGATCCATCCAGTTCATCCATCTGTGATTTTTTAAAGGTCCAGTCGGAACGCCGGTATTTTTTTCGGGCGTTGCGGAACCGCCGGCGCTTTCTTTTTTACCTTTTTTTAAAGGAGCAGCCAAAACATCTTTCGCATCGGATAAGCCGAGTATTCCGAGAGCGCCTGCCGCCAATCCTCCTAACCCTAGTATTTTAAGAAATTTTCTCCTGACGGAAATTTCGTCATCTTTCGCAAAATTACCGGTTCCGTCTCTAACGCCGGCCTTTTCGAATTTTCTTTCATTTTTCATTGGTTCTTCGTTTGGCTTTTCTTCTTTCATTTCATTTAATTCCCCCTATTTAAATTTTGTTAATGTTTATATAATTTATGCGGCACCATGAATATTCCCGAAGGACTCGGAACCGGAATTACTGCAGTCTCTTTTCCGCTAGCGACGTTAAAGACGTTTACGGAATTCCCGAAATAATCCGATGCGTAAATCAATTTTCCGTTTCCCGAATAAGCCATAAACATAATTCTTCTTCCTGCTTTTATGTTTTTTATTATCTTCAGATTTTTGGAATCTATAAGCGTTAAATAGTCATGCGCCTTGCCGCTGTAATTAACGGCTAAAGTTTTGCGGTTCGGAGAAAATATTATAAAAATTGGATATCCGATAAGTTTAACAGAGCCTTTTTCTTTTCCCGTTTTTAAATTCATTACGACAATCTTTTTTTGTCCTACCGCCGGAATATATGCCTTTCCGTTATATAAAGAATAAATGCCGTAATGCGGTATCTGATGGGAAAAACCTTCTTTTTTGCCATAGTTTACGATATGGTATTTAAAGGTTTTTAGATTTAATACGCCGAACTTTTGACCCAATAGAAAAGCGGCAATATAATCGTGACCGGAAACCAAAGCATCAATAGGGAAATGTCCTATATGCTTTATTTTTTTTACTACTTCAAAATTAACTGTATTAACTATCCATATTTGATTTTTATTTATAAGCTCGAATATTAGGTAGTTTTTATAAAATTCTACGCCTATATTCCTTGAATCCGATTTTATCGTATGCAGCACTTTAAAGTTTTTATTTAATATTACAACGTCTTTAGGCTTATAATCGGCAACGGCTATAAGGTTTTTCGAAAGGCAGAAATCAACAGTATCGTTAGATACCTTTTTTTGCAGTATAATCTTATCGGTTCCAGTATCTATTTTAGATAAATATCCGCTTCTGCTTATGGCATAACCGTAACGATTTCCAAAATATACTATTACGTGCGTTCCATTTCCAATATTTCTTATCTTTCTGATCAATTTATTATGAGATATAATACCTAAAGAATCGGCTGACCTTTCTACAACGTAATACTTATCGGCGAAAGCTTTTTTTAGCGGAATAAAAACGCTTATGCAAATTAAAAAAATAAATAAAACTACATAAAACACGCAGGATCTTCCTGAAAGTAATCTCCGTAAACGGCATATGCTCTCGCTCTCGAACCTCCGTTGCATATTCTCAAATAATTGCATTTTTCACACCTTCCTTTTAGTTTTCTCGGAGTTCGTCTTAATTCCGAAAATAATTTATCGTTATTTATTATTTCATAAAAATTTTCTTCTTTAATATTTCCGCCGCTATATTTGAAAAATGGATCCGGCTTGACAAATCCAGAATAATCTATGTTTATTATTCTATTACCGGACTGATTTCCTCCCCAGTTCAATATTTTGTCGTACATATTTTTATAGAATTCAGGATAAAACCGTTTAAAAATCGCCAGGAGAAAAATTGCGTCTGGCTCGTTGTTGCCGGTAACTATGCTTATTGGTATGCTATTTCTGACATATTTAAATGCCATATCTATAATATATAAAGATATTCTTTTATGTATAGCTTTGTTTATTTGTGATATATTATTGCCTCTTCCGGAATAGACGAGATGCGATATATATATTTTTTTTACCCCTTCTTTTTCGGCTAACTTAAATATAAATCCTAAATCCCTGTAATTATAAGACGTAAGCGAAGTCCTTAAGCCCGCATTTATTCCTTTGTCCTTAAGCAATCTTAACGACTTAATAGAAGCATTATATGCACCTTCTTTTTTTCTGAAGCCGTCATGAGTTTTTTCGCTTCCGTCTATACTGATTCCGACATAATTAAACAATGCTTTTATAGAGTCCACATTATATTCATTTATTATCGTGCCGTTCGTTGAAAGGCTTATTGAAAAACCTTCGTCTTTAAGAATTTTTGCTATATCGAAAAGATACGGCGACATAAGCGGTTCGCCGCCGGAAAGTATAACAGCTTTGACATCCGCCTCCTTTAAAGATTTTACCGTTGATAAAACAAGGGCAGGTCTTATCAATTCATGCTTTTCTCTTTTACCTGAAGAAGAATAACAATGTTCGCAAGAAAGATTGCAGTCGTTGGTAATGTTCCATATAACCATCCTTCCTGGAAAACACTTATTATTGCGAGAATTTGATTCCAGCGATTTTTTTATATAATCGGTTATCCTTAGCATCAGTTTCCATTCCTCCAAAAATTTCTATTTCCTGAGTCTTTTATAAATGCTATTAGAGATTTAATTTCATGTTTAGTCAAATCAAATTTAGGCATAGCGTTATATTTATATCCAAGTCTCTTTGAAAATTCAGACGGGCTAGATAATTGAGCTTTTATTGCTGCAGAGTTCAAATGCGTTGCTATATAGGAAAAAGAAGGACCTATAGACTGAAGCGTAGGGTTATGGCATCCCCAGCAATAAGTAAAATAAACCTCTTCCCCGAGAAGAGCGGCATCGTTCATTCTTTGATAGTTTACATAATTGTATTTCCCTATGACGTCGTCAGCCGGTATTTTCTTAATTATTCTTAACGAATTAACGTTCATAGCCACAATTTCACCGTTTTTCCCATAATCGCTAATATAGGCAAGTCTTTCATTTCCGGAAAACTGAGTATGAATAACTAATCCGTCTTTTTTTATTAAAATCTTTTTAACTTTAAAATTATACTTATTTATAAGGACCAAATCGCCTGAACTGTTATCTACCCATAGATATTTAGTATAAGGATTTGTTTTAACGAAAAAACCCGAGCCTCCGGTATATATATTTTTTATAAATTTCCAATTATACATACGCCATACGGAAACATAAGGTTTTATTAGATTTGTAAGCGCAAAATAGAATTCCCCTTTATTGAACCAGAACGCTGCTCCTGCCGGATGCGGTATACCGTATGAATAATGAGAATAAACGATTCTTTTTTTCTTAAGGCTGAATACATAAAGTATTCCTCCTTTAAAAGAACCTCCTACTGCATATTCATCTAAAGGTTCTACAAAAAAATCCTGAAAAGGAACGGGCGTTTTGTAATAATTTACGCTTAGAGTATCCGTATTCAATATGCCTATAACCGGCTTGTGCATAAAAGAAAATACTGCCTTGTTATTTCTGAATAATCCGTAAATTACGCTTATTCTGTGTTTTAAATGTATTATCTTCACCGGTTTGAGACTTTTTGCATTTAATACGACGATAGACTTCGGAAGCCAACAAGCGGCAAGCACATATTTTCCGCCTTCCGAAAGTGAAATATTTCTTAGATAGCGGCAGGCCCTAACTCTATAAGCCAAATCTTTAGTATAAAAATCATACTTGCCTACGAAACCCGTATTTGAAGGAAGATATATATATCTTCCTGAAGGAGAATATTTTAGTCCGCCGTGAATATTACCAAAATTAAATTTATTTAATATTTTCGTTCCTTTCATTATCCATATCTTCCCTGTTCCGCCCACAACAACCGCCATAAGATTTTTTACATTCACACTTTTAATATTTTGCTTCTTTAACGTTTCATATTTCACAAGACTGTCTTTAATGTCTTTCTTTGTCCATAATATTTTTTCTGATGACGGTGTTTTCAGATAGTTTATAAGCTCAAATAAATCTTTCCCCGATAAATTTTTAAAAGCAGGCATAGGAACAGGGAACAATCCTTTTGTAATAATAGTTTTAAGTTTATCGTAAGAAAACCTGCCGATAAACTGAGGAATAAGCGGGGGAGCGGACTTACCGAGCCTGTGGACGCCATGGCAGACAAAACATCCGTTTTTTAAATAAAACCTGCGGCCTGACTTATGCAAACCAGCCGATTCACTTTTTAAAATATCTCTAGCATAAATGGAAACACCTGGATAAAATATAGAAAAAACGATAAATATCGATGTGATTATTAACATAACTATAATAATTTTAGAGATTTTCATAACTATTCGTCCTTTTTTTTATAATTAACCTAATACCAATCATGCTATTAATTGCCCCGTCTAAATAATATAAACGGGGCAAAGGAGGTAAGAAACTTAAATTAATTATAATATGAGGATTATATGTTTTAAATAGGATAAAACCTGATTTTTGTAAGGGAAATTTGAAATAAAATGTAGGGGAAAAACCTATATTATATTTTCTATATAAAAAAAGAGCGAGATATCGAATGATTTACCCAATTATCCCGCTCTTTTGATTAAAACACATTTTATGATTATTTCAACGATTCCAAATAACCTGATACCGCATTAATTTTAGCTTTAGTCAGCATATTCTTAAATGGAGGCATCATAACTATATATTTTTTTCCGTTTATAAGAACAGTGCCTCCGGGATTAAAATAACTATCTGGATTTTTAATAAAATCTTTTAACCATACAATGCTTTTTTTTGCTCCTATATTGCTCAGATTAGGTCCTGTTTTGCCGCCGACTCCGTTAATAGTGTGACAATTTATACAAATATTGGAAAACACAGCTCTTCCCGATGCGGCAAAAACAACTTTACCGCAGTATAAACTAAAGAAAAAAGCAAAGAAAACCGTTAGTATAATCTTTCCTGCTCTCATTTTATTAAACCTCCTAAATTATATGTATTTTTTATTTCACTTCTTTTAATACAAATTGAATATTTAATCTTTTAATTATTTCAGGTTTGTTTATCTCTATCTCTACTTTAAAGATGTTAAATATTGAGTAAGTCTATTAAGATTATTAGCGCTTATTTTTTTGTTTGCAGGCATTATAGACTCATATGTTTTTCCGTGAAAAATAGAAAAAGAATTAGGGGTGAAAAAATTTGATTTAGGATTTCTTATTTGTCTTCTGACCCATAAATATGTTCTGATTTTTCCTATAGCAGAAAGATTAGGACCTATAGCTCCACCCTTTTTATCGATAGTATGGCACATTATGCACCCCTCTTTTTGAAATAATTGTCTGCCTGTAAGTGCATAACTTTTTGATGAATTAAATGCTATAGCCCCTGTCGTTACTATAAAAATTATTATCGGCAATAATTTTTTCATAATTTGTTCTCCTTGTTCATAACAATCATAAATATAAAATCTTCTTGTTTTGTTTTATTTTAGCGTTTCAAGATATCCGGCAACTTCTTTAAGCTGAGTTTTGTTTAATTGAAATTGAGGCATTATACTCCCCTGAAAATGTTTGTCCGGATTTGTAATCTGCACTTCTAACCAGTGGATTGAATGTCCTTTTGAACCTACATTAGAAAGATTAGGCCCGATTGAACCTCCCGAACCGTTTATAATATGACAACTTAAACAACCTTTAGCTTTAATAATTTTCATTGCTTTAGCAGAATTTGACGTTTGCGCATTTGCCTGCGTATTACCGTAAATAAAAAAAACAAACAAAAAAATAGAAAAAACTAAAACAGTTATTTTATAGCTTTTCATTTTAAATTCCTCCCTTTATTTTAAGTTAAATTCAAGTTATCAAAATAGATTATTTTATCTTAATAGTTTAAATTTAATATATAACGAGGAGTTTTAAAATAGGATAAATGCTGATTTTTGTAGTATAAATATAGAAATATAACGTAGGAAAGAAACTTACGAAGGCGTATTATATTATTTTTTTAAAATCTTAAGGTTGAAATAAATCAAATCTATAAGCTGAGATTTGCTTGAAAAACCGAGCTTTTCCATTCCTCTCGAACGGTACGTAGCAACAGTTTTCTCGCTCAAAAAGTGCTTCTCGGCAATTTCTTTATTTGTAAAACCCTGCGCAACTCCGACCATAACCTCTTTTTCGCGTTTGCTTAAAGCTTCCCATAACGCCTCTTCCCTGCTGAGAATGTCGGCCGAGCCGTTATTTTTATTTGCCATAAAATCTTCGAGCATCGACGGATGAATATATGTTTCTCCCCTCGCAACAGTTTTTATGGCATAGACTAAATCGTAATCCATGGCTTTTTTTACTAAAAAACCGGATGCTCCGGCTTCAAGAACTTTTTGCATATACTGCTTGTCTTCAAACATAGTCAGCATCAGTATTTTTGAGTTTGGCGAAACTTTTTTTATTTTTGGTATTAAATCGATTCCGTTTATTT
>JAJYWW010000019.1 GCA_021791295.1 bacterium
CATACCTTCCGGACCTATTACCGTCGTATGTAATGAGCGGTATAGATTTGCCTTAGGCATGGCGATATAATCCTTAATCCTTCCGGAAATAGGTTTCCAGATTGAGTGAACTATGCCCAGTGATTCATAGCATTCGGTTTCGTTATCCACTATTATTCTAAGCGCCAGTAAATCATAAATATCCTCAAAGCTGACGTGCTGTTCCATCATCTTTTTGTAGATGCTGTAAAAATGTTTTGGCCTTCCGTATATTTCTGCTTTTAGATTATGTTTTTCTAAATATTCCTTAAGAATATCCGTAACTTTTTCTATATATTTCTCTCTTTCCGTCTTTTTTTTATTTATTTTGAAAGATAAATCTTTATATGCCTGAGGATTTAAATATTTAAGAGAAAGGTCTTCCAGTTCGCTTTTTATAAAAAATATTCCGAGTCTGTTAGCTAAAGGCGCATAAATATCTAAGGTTTCCTGCGCTATTTTAATCTGTTTTTCTCTCGGAAGAACTTCCAGGGTTCGCAAATTATGAAGCCTGTCGGCTAATTTTATAACTATAACCCTTATATCCTTAGCCATCGCGACTATCATTTTTCTGATATTTTCGGCTTCAAGTTCTTCAGAGGTTTTAAAGTTCAGTTTGCCCAATTTAGTCAATCCGTCGACTATAAAAGCGACTTCTTCGCCGAATTCGGATTTGATATCTTCTATCGTCGTTAAAGTATCTTCTACAGTATCGTGCAAAAGAGCGGAAACTACCGAAGCGCAATCCATCCTTAAACCCGCAACTATAGCGGCAACTTCGATCGGATGGGTAAGGTAAGGCTCTCCGGACACTCTTGTTTGTCCCTGATGCATTTTTTTGGAAAATGTATAAGCCTTTTTGAGCAGTTTGAACTTTTCGGTATGAATTTCTTCTATGCTTATGTCGTCAAGAGTATTTATATTATTCCTAAAAAGCTCTATTATATTGTTTAAGGCGCTGAAATCGCCGGAGGGATTAACCGTTACAAGGTTTTCGTTTGAAATACTCATAAAAAAATAGGTGGTTTATTTTACTTCCGCTGTTTAACGCCGACATATCCCTGCGCTATCTCCCTTAACGCTACGACGATAGGCTTATTCTTTGAAACGACTTTCGGTTCGGCTCCTTCCATAATCTGCCTTGCCCTTTTTGCCGCTATTATTACAAGCGTAAATCTATTTTCCACGTTTCTTAAGCAATCTTCGATAGTTACTCTTGCCATTTAAATTCCTCCGTTTCAGTTTTCATTTCCATTTTGTGACGGTGCCAGAATTGAATTCCGGCACCGTGATATATTTATTATATCATTATTTTTGGATTTAATCTTTAAATTTATTCAAATTTTTACATCTCTCGGCGATAACGATAGATTTTAATTTTATATATGCCTCGTTTAAATCGTCGTTTGTAATAATATAATCGTAAAATTCGCCGCGCTTAATCTCTTCGTAAGCAGCAGCCAGCCTTTTATTTAATTCGTCGTCGTTTAACCCGCCTCTTTTTTTTAATCTTTCCTTTAATCCTTCATAGGAAGGCGGAGCGATAAATATAGTTGTTAAACTATCGCTTTTTAAAGCGGCATCTTTTTTGTTTTTGTATATTTTATTTAGCTTTTCAACCCCCTGAACGTCTATTTCCAATAAAATATCGTATAAAGAATCCGGATTATAAACCGATTTGTATGCAGTGCCGTATTTTTTACCAAAAACAT
Source organism: bacterium (assembly GCA_021791295.1). The sequence goes on from JAJYWW010000019.1 coordinate 1,731, forward strand.
TTGCCCATTCTATAAATTTATCTGCCTCTATCATCTTATCGAATTCCGTATCGCTTATAAAATGATAGCTGACGCCTTCTATCTCGCCCTCTCTTTTCGCCCTGGTGGTAAAGGAAACGCTCGGCTTTATATCTTTAAATTCTTTCAAAAGCATACTGCATAAAGTAGTTTTTCCGGTGCCGGAAGGAGCAGACACCGCAAAAATTAAGCCCTTAGGCTTCCCGTCGCCGTGAAGCGATTCATTCTTAAAATCAATATTTTCGTTATCGTTATTCATTTTTATATTTTTGATTTTTAAAATTATGCTATTAATCAAGTTTGATGCTCTTTCCCTCTAATCTAGCAATAATCGTAGAAGTGTTAAGCGCCGAAAGTATGATGTGTCCCGAATCTGTAATAATCACAGACCTGGTTTTTCTTCCTTCGGTAGCATCTACTAAATTATTCCCGTCCTTTGCCGTTTCCCTGAGTCTTTTCATCGGAGAAGAACTCGGAGAAACCACGGCTACGACCCTGCTCTGCAAAACTACGTTTCCAAATCCTATATTTATAAGTTTTTGCATTTAAATAAAAATTAGATTATTTTTAATAGAACTCGTTTATTATTTTATATAATTATATATTATGAATCTTTTTCTTTATTTCGCCTAAAATCCGAAAGAAGCAGTTCCTCTAACTCGTTTACGCCTACCGCATATGTTCCAAGCTGGGAAACCGCAATGCTTGCCGCGGCGTTTGCAATATAGCATGCATCGGTAATACAAGCTCCGACGCTTTTTGCAACAGCCAGCGTCGAAATAACCGTATCTCCTGCACCGGTAACGTCATAAACTTCTTTTGCGCGCGCTTTTAAATGCAAAGGACTCCTTTCGTCGTTATAATAAAGCGACATGCCGGACTCCCCTCTTGTTATAAGCAGGTAATCCGGTTTGACTTTTTTCATAACCGCCCTGCCTGCTTTTTCAAGCGTTTTTTCGTCTTTTATTTTAATGCCTGAACCGCCTGAAGTTTCATTTAAATTTGGGGTTAAGACCGAAACATTTTTATAGAATTTGAAATTTTCAACCTTCGGGTCGAGAGCAATAAATTTATTCTTTTCTCTTAAAAAATTAACTAAACTTGAAAAAAAATTTTTTTCTATTAGTCCCTTGCCGTAATCTGAAATTATTACCGCATCTATTTCGTCGGCAATATTTTTAATTCCTTCAAGAAGCCTTCTGTAAACCAAAGCATTAAATTTTCCGTTATCTTCCCTGTCGAATCTCACGATTTGCTGATTATGGGCAATTACTCTGGTTTTAATAATAGTTTGAAAATTTTTTAAAGTTAAGATATATGAACTATCGACATTGCCGATTAATTTTTTTAATATATCGCCGTTATAATCGTCTCCTACTACTCCGGCTATATAAACTTTTGCGCCGAGTTTAGCCACGTTACTGACAACGTTGGCGGCTCCGCCCGGCATAAGCTTTTCCGACTTAACGTTAACGACGGGAACAGGCGCTTCGGGAGATATTCTGTTAACGGTCCCATATACAAAATGGTCAACCATAATATCTCCTACAACGAGTATTCTGGCCTGACTAAATTTTTTTACTATATTTATCAAATTTTTTGAAAACGGGATAGACATTTAATCTGTTTATATTTTTATAAATATTTCATAAATAAATCTATAGTTTTATCCGCACAATTTTCGATATTAAACCTTTCCTTAATAGTTTCTGCGGCAGAATCGGCAAGTTCGTTTAAACCTGACCTATTATTATACACGAAAATTAATTTTTGATAAATAGCATTTATATCTCCTTTTTTAACCACAAAACCGTTTTTCCCGTCTTCTACGACTTCCGGCATACCTCCGGCATCTGAAACGATTACGATTTTTTTCATAGACATAGATTCTAGGAGGACAAAAGAAAGCGCCTCTTTTAGCGACGGCACCACTACAACGTCTAATTCGTTTAGAAAAGAAACCAGATTATCGCCAATAAATCCTACGAAATATATTGAGTTGTAAATATTTAAATCTTTGGCCCTTTTTATCAACGCCTCTTTAAGACTGCCAGTACCTGCTATAAAAAATTTTGCATTCGGTATCTTAATAAGAACAAACTTTGCAGCTTCTATAAATAAATCTACACCCTTTTCCTTAGACAGCCTTGCTATTACGCCGATATTAAACGGCTTAAACGAATTGCCTGTATCGTCATGATTATTATTGCCTAATTCCGCCGAAAACGCATATTCTTTTCTTGCCGGAAGACCTTCCGCTTCGGGATTAAATTTTGAAATATCTATTCCATTATAAATAACGCCTAATTTTGTTTCATCCATACCTTGAGATATTAAATTTTCTCTTACTGCATTAGATACGCATATAACGTAATCGCAGTACTTATACTGCGCTTTTTTGTTTAATCCGTGAGCTGTAGAAATAGATTTTTTTTTCGCTATTTTTGAAGCTAATGCCCCGATAAGATTTGCTTTAGACAAATGCGTATGAACTATATCGAATTTATTCTTTTTTATAAAATATGCAACTCTTAATATTGTAAACGGATTATATTTAAAGCCCGTCCTTATTGTCTTAAAAGGCAATCCGCTTTTAGAAAGAAATTGCTCTACTGATAAATCCGGATTTTTGTTGTTATCGACGACGGAAGACAGAATAAAAACTTCGTGCCCCTTTTCTATAAATTTTTTTGATAAGTTGGCTACGTAATTCTCTGCTCCTCCAATGTTCGACGGAGTAATAAATTCTAAAATTTTCACTGTGTAAGATGTTGTATTTATTTTTTATAAATTATTTTTGTTGCGTATTTTTCATAAAAGCTTTTATCTTTTTATATGCATTCGATGTTTCATATATAGAGTCCTTAACAAGCCTGTAAATAAGCATCTTAAAAAACTGCGAAGCCCCTTTTTTTTCTTCCATAAAAGTTTTAAAATCATCTGCTTCCCAATCCTGCGCAGAAGCAAGCCCCCTGAATGATGCAGGATGAAAATCTAAATTTTTCCTGTCGATTCTTTCAAGCCATTTAAAGTCTGAATATATATATTTATCTATACGCGGATTATAGTTTGAAACCCAGTTTTTTAATCTGTTTACTATTTGAAAATTATAAATCTTTTCCATTTCTTTATTTTTTTTATACATATCGGCTGGATTTTTAGCCATACCGTAATGAAACATAGTCGTATTCAGAGGCAATGCATTTTTATTTTCTATATTTATCTTTACGCCATTTGCATTCTTAAAGCCCATAGCGTCGCCCCAAGAAAAAACCGTCCCGTCGTTTCTTATAATTCGCACTTCCTTATCATAGAAAAATTTTCTTTCCGATTTTTTTGCATACGAAAAATAACCTCCAAAAAAATGGATATAATCAAAAACAAAACCCTTAATTTCCTTATTGTTAATATTTTCTTCAAGAATGCGGGTAATCTTTTCGTAATCTTTTTCATGGATGCCCTCGTCGCACTGAACGTAAAGACCGTAATCCCCTGTTATGTTTTTTATAGCTAAATTGGTCTTTTCAGATAAAATAGATCCGCTTTTTTTTGTAATTTTCCAATCGGATTCTATCAATTTAATTTTAGGATTTAAATCCCTCAATTTTTCCAGTTCGTCTTTGGTTTGATCCGCGCTCTCGCACACGACTACGATAAATTCGTCAACCAGAGGAAGCGCCGACATAATCGATTCTTTAAACGGATAACCCATCAATATGCCGTTTCTTATAAAAGTAAAACCGGAAATTTTCATTTTATTTATCTGTATGCAAATATTTTATATAATTTTTTAATATTTTTTATTTTTTAAATTTAATTTTTAATTGGAGTTCAGTAAAAAATTGTAACCTTCTATAATATCTTCATATAAAATATTATTCATACAATCAGGATATTTTTTAATTTTATAATCTTCCTTGCCGCATAAATTTTTAAAGCAGTGATAGCATCCTATTTTTTTGTCTATTATAAATATTTTATCCGAAATAGGAGCGCAGACTGCAGGGTCGGTAGAACCAAATAGCGCTATCGTCGGCACTTTAAGCGCAGACGCTAAATGCATAGTTCCATTATCGACCGATACTACCAATTTTGAAAGATAAATTAATCCGCCGAGAGTATATATATCGGTTAAACCCGTTAAATTAACGCTCATATGCTTATTATCAATCTTATCGCATATTTCTTTGGAAATATCCTCATTTTTTTTGTTTCCTGTAATTACCACAAAATATCCTTCTTTGTTTAAAAAGTCTGCAAAAACCGAAAATAGGTAGGGCGGCGCCTCTTTGGACTTTCTTGTCGATCCCGGAGAAAATAGAACAAATTTAAAATTTTCGGCATTTATTTCCGTTCCGTATCCGTTGAAAGAATTTTTAAGAACATTTTCTGCATTTTTTATATCATGTTCTTCTATGTCGTAAACATAATTTTTATTAAAATATTTATTACCGGCGTTAATATAAAAAGGTTCGATAAGCTTTAAGGATTTATCTATATTGTTTGTTATTCCTTGAAACTTTATTCGGTCGTGTAAAAAAAAATTATTTAAAAATTTTTCACGTCCTACTTGTTTTTCGGAAAGCATAAAGCCGAGTATGGAAAATTTAAAGGAGGCAAGAAAGTTAAGGCATATGTAAAATTTATAACCGTTTGTTTTACTAATATTTTTAAGCGTTAAAAATAATTTAAATATTCGCGCAATGCCTTTAATGCCGTTAAACCTTTCGGTTTCAACTATTTTATCGATATCTTTGTTTCTTCTCAAAATAGGCGAAGCGTTCTTAGAAACAACAGCTACAATTCTGCTTTCAGGAAATTTAAGCTTTAGGGCTCTTATTGCCGGAGTCATCGTTAATACGTCGCCGATATAATTATGCCCGAATATTAAAATATCTTTCATTTTTAATTAAATAATCATTTTTAATTATATCGAATACGGAGTCTGGAGTAATTCTTTTCATGCATAATACGCATTCCGTTAAATTTTTATCGTCTACTTTATTAAGAGGGCATTCTTTTTTAAAGCAGGGAATACATATAAGGTTGTCCCTTAATACCGTAAAATTTTTTCCTACAGGCCCTGTAAGATTAGGATCCGTCGGCCCAAATAAAGCTATTGTTTTAAGGCTGTCTATTGAAGCCGCCACATGCATTAGTCCAGAGTCGGGCGTTATAAAATAATCCATTTTAGATAACAGTTCTTTTGCCTGTTTTAGCGTAGTTTTTCCGACTGCGGAGGCGGCGTTTTTGCCGTTTAATGCCTGCAATATTTCATCCGATAGATATTCTTCACCTTTACCTCCGAATATTATTATGCGTGCGTTATCGCCGAAAAAATCCAGCAGCCGCCTTGAAATTTCTATAAAATATTTTACCGGCCATCTTTTAGTTTTCCATGTTCCGGTAGGATTTATGCCGATAAATATTTTGTTTTCAATATTTTCAAAACTGTTTTTTAAGAAATCTTCGGCAAATTTTTTATCCTCCGGAGAAGTAATAAGAATGGGCTGAGGTTTATCTATTTTTGCTCCGCCGCTTTTTTCAGCCAAAAAAAGATAAAAATTCACCGCATGTTCATGCGGCATCCCTCGCCTTATAATTTTCCTATTGCATAAAAATCCAAGTTTTGCATATTCTACGCAATACCTGACAGGAGCTCCGCTTAAAAAAGAAAAAATAGCCGACCTATCTACGCCTTGCAAATCAATAGCTATATCGTAACGAAACTTTCTGATTTTTCTTATTAAGGATAAATAGTCTTTAAATTTAAATTTTTTTTTATCTATAACAAGAATCTCATCTACGTTAGGATTTAAAAATGCTACATCTTTAGATTTGTCCTCTATAAGCCATGTAATAAAACTGCCGGGATAACCCTTTCTTATAGATTCTATAGCCGGTGTTGCAAGAAAACAGTCTCCTATAGAACTCAATTTTACAATCAGTATATTCATAAAGTTTCATACATTTTATAATTCATTAATAGTGTATATTATGTTTTAGTTTTAAGTAATCAAATAAAATTTAACTTAAATTTTTAATCTAAACTTTTTTATATTATACTATAATTATAAATTTTTTAAATTCAAATTGTAAATTAATTAAAAACATTATAAGATATTTATAAGGAAGAATATTTAATATATGGCTGAAAATATAGATTATAAAAATTATAACTTCAAAAATTCAAGGATTGCTTTATCTATTATAATTCCTGCTTATAACGAAGAAAATAGAATAAAGCAGACCATAATCGCATTAAGGTCTTACCTGAAATCGAAAAAATACTCATACGAAATAATTGTAGTGGATGACGGAAGCAGCGACGGAACGTTAAACGTGCTTAAAGATTCTTTATCGACCGATTTAAGAGTAATAACTATCACGAAAAGCGGCAAAGGTGCAGCCGTTAAGGAAGGAATACTTTCCGCAAACGACGAAAACGAATACGTTTTTTTTATGGACGCGGATCTTTCAACGGGAACGGATGAGATTGGCAATTTTATAGATATTTTTAAAAACGAACCTGAAACCGACGTGATAATCGGTTCGCGATATCTTCCGGAAGGCGCGGTCATAATCCAGCCGCCTTTCAGAAATTTGGTCGGCAGAACATTCAGTTTGATTAAATCCAAATTGCTTGGAATTAATTTTTTCGATTCGCAATGCGGATTTAAAGCTTTCAGGATGCAGACGGCAAAAAAGATTTTTGCAAAATCGGAAATTAAAGGTTTTTCTTTCGACGTGGAAATACTATATATAGCTTTATTAAATAATATAAAAATTAAAGAATCCAGCGTAAACTGGAGGCATAAACCCGGAGGACACGTTAATCTGATAGCAGACTCCCTACCTATGCTTATAGAGCTTTTTCAAATATTTATAAATAAAAACAAATATTTCTTATAATTAGCATGTCCGCATTAAGATATAATTAAATAATCGACAATTAGCCCGCCTTCCCGATGATTTTTAAAAAATTAGACAAATCCTTTTACGTTTGCGGCGATACCGTTAAAATAGCACGGGAACTGCTCGGAAAATATTTATTGACCGACATAGACGGCAAAGGCATAACCGGAGGAAAGATTGTCGAAACGGAAGCCTATCTCGGAGCCATAGACAAAGCGTCGCACGGTTACGGAAACAAAAAAACGGAAAGAAATAAAAATTTGTATAAAGAAGGCGGCTACTCATACGTTTATTTTATATACGGAATGTATTACCTTTTTAACGTAGTAACCGGAAAAGAAAATTTTGCCGATGCGGTTCTTATAAGGGCGATAGAACCTGAAATAGGCATAGATATTATGCTGGAACGAAGAAATAAAAAAAACGCAAAAAGAATTACTTCGGGTCCCGGTCTTTTGACCATAGCGCTTGGAATAAATTTAAAACATAACGGAATTCCGATTTGCGAGCAGAATATTTTAAAAAACAATAAAGACGGAAAGGACGGCCGTTTAGAAATATGGCTTGAAGACAGAAATATAAATATCGGCAAAGACTTAATAACGGCAACTCCAAGAATAGGAGTGGATTATGCCGCCGAACATGCAAAGCTGCCTTACAGATTTAAAATAAAAGATAATGAATGGACAAGCAGATAGGACGAATTAAACGTAAGTCAGCCATTTTTCATATTTTTTATTGCCGCCCTTTACTATATCGAAAAATATTTTTTGAAGTTCTAATGCAATTTTATCGGCTTTTCCTATTCCTATGCTTCTGTCGTCTATCTCTCTTACAGGAGTAACTTCGGCGGCGGTTCCGGTTAAAAATACCTCGTCCGCAATATAAAGTTCGTCCCTCGTCACTCTTTCTTCCTTAATAGTCAAACCCATTTCTTTGCTCATAACCTCTATAACGCTGTTTCGAGTAATACCGGGCAA
>JAJYWW010000003.1 GCA_021791295.1 bacterium
GCGGCGGATTTCCTGAAATATTTTCCAAAGAACTTCATGATAATAAATCTATAAGAAATGAAATAAAACAAAAAATAGAAGACGGACTTCCCGTTTATGCAGAATGCGGCGGACTCATGTATCTTTGCAAAAGCATTGCTTACGAAAACGGTTTTAACGAAATGGCGGGGGTTATCGATGCAGACGTAAAACTTACCAAAAAACCGAAGGGTCACGGATACACGAAATTAACGCCTTATTCTTACGGAAAAGGGAAAGAAGGCAGATGGTTCGATAAAATAAAATTAATAAAAGGACACGAATTTCACCATTCTTTTTTAGAAATGGCTCAAGACAGATATGAATTTGTATTTAAAATGAAAAAAGGCTACGGAGTTGACGGCTTCTCCGACGGCATACCATATAAGAACGTTTTAGCCGGCTATACGCATATGTATTCCCCGTCTTCCCCCGGTTGGTTTAAAAACTGGGTTGCTTTTATAAAACGTACAAAAGTTGGAATGCAGAAAAAATAAAATAACGTTTAATTTTTTTTTTAAAAAGGCAATTTTTTTATTGACAAATATAGCAATAAAGTTGTATAAATAAAAATTGTAACTATGTTTTAATTTTTAATTCATTTAAAAAATAATGAGTTTATATATTGCGGCATTATAATTATTCTAATTTTATTTTTAAAATAAAGGAGGCTTTACTATGGGTAAAAAGCACCAGACTCCGCTTCTTGACGAACTTAAGAAAGGGAAGTGGATAAGTTTCGTCAAGGAAATAGAAAGAGCGGCGGAAAAGAGTGAAAGAACCGAAGACCTTTTGGGGCAGGTTGAAGAATCTTACCGCGACAAAGTAAATCACTGGAAACACGGCGGCATGGCGGGCGTTAAAGGATACGGCGCAGGTATGGTCGGAAGGTTTAGCGAATATCCCGATAAATATCCGGGAATAAAAGAATGCCATTCTATGAGAATTATACCTTCCGCAGGTTTTTTCTATAATTCCGATTTTCTTAGAAAATTAGCCGATATTTCCGAAAAACACGCCGGCGGCTTGCTGAATTTTCACGGAGCTACCGGAAATATTCAGATACTTGGAATGTCTCAGGCGGAAGCAGAAGATGTTTTTCAGGCAGTAGCTGAGCTCGGCTTCGACCTCGGCGGAAGCGGTTCGGATTTAAGAACGCCATCATGCTGCGCAGGACAGGCAAGATGCGAATTTGCAAATTACGATACTATGAAAATTTGCCGCCATTTAACCGAAGAATATTTAGACGAACTTCACAGACCGGCATTTAACTATAAATTTAAGTTTAAATTTTCCGGATGCGCCAACGACTGCGTAGCTTCGGCGGCAAGGTCGGATCTTGCATTTATAGGAACATGGAAAGACAAAATAAAAATCAATCAGGAAGAAGTAAAGAATTATAAAAAGAAATTTAACGTTCAAAAATATGTTTTGGATAAATGCCCAACAAAATGTATGTGGTTTGAAGGCGAAAACCTCGTTATCGACGACGAAAACTGCGTAAAATGCATGCACTGCATAAATGAACTGCCCAAAGCTCTTAAAGCCGGCGATGAAAGAGGATGCTCTATTTTAATAGGAGCAAAAGCGCCTTTGGTTACCGGTCCGAGAATGGGTATGATGCTTGTTCCTTTTTACGACGTAAACGAAGATGCAAAAAACGACTACGAATGGCTCAAGGGATTAATTTCCAATATGTGGGAATTCTGGGATGAATACGGAGTCAGCAGGGAAAGAATAGGGGAGCTTATAGGAAGGGTAGGATTGAATACTTTCCTGGAAGGCATCGGATTAGAGCCTATTCCTGAAATGGTCCAGCATCCGAGAAGCAATCCGTTTATTAAATTTACCGAAGACGAAGATTGATAGTCTTAAAATTAAAAATTAAAATAATAATAATTTTTTGCATTAAAAATAAATTTGGAGGTTAATATGGCAGAAGAAGTTAAAAAGAAAAGACTTACCGATATTGGACCCCATGATTACAATGAATATTTGTCGCCGGTTATAAAAAATAATTACGGCAAATGGGCTTATCATGAGATTCTTGATCCTGGCACTATGGTTCACGTTGCCGAAAGCGGCGATAAACTATATACGGTGAGAATGGGTTCGCCGAGATTAGTCAGCGGAAGCTTTGTTAGGGATATTTGCGATATCGCCGATAAATACTGCGGCGGACACTTAAGATTTACGACAAGAAATAACGTTGAATTTTTAATAGAAGACGAAAAAAACGTAGAACCTCTCAAAAAAGACCTTGCTGCAATGGGCTATAACGTCGGCGGTATAGGCAACATCGTTGCAAACATAGTCCATACCCAGGGATGGATTCATTGCCATACTTCGGCAAGCGATGCATCGGGTGTCGTCAAATCGGTAATGGACGAATTGTATGAATATTTCGTAGAAGACAAACTTCCGTCGAAAGTCAGAATAGCGTTTGCCTGCTGTTTAAATATGTGCGGTTCCGTTTCGTCTTCCGATATAGCAATAGTAGGAACACACAGAAAACCGCCGAGAATCGATGCGGAAAGACTCAGGAATCTTTGCGAAATACCCAGCACTATCGCCGCATGTCCCACAAACTCTATAAGACCTGATACGGTTGACGGCAAACCTGGCGTAAAAGTAAACGAAGAAACCTGCGTGTTCTGCGGAAGTTGCTATACCGTCTGTCCGGCTATGCCTATAGCTAATGCCGAAAATGACGGCTTATCGATATGGGTCGGCGGAAAAGTTTCAAATGCCAGAACGAAACCGACTTTTTCTAAACTGGCTATACCGTTTATTCCCAACGATCCTCCGAGATGGCCCGGAGTAGTGAACGCAGTCAAAACAATTCTTAACGAATATAAAAAAGGCGCGGAACCAGGCGAAAGAGTCGGCGAATGGATAGACAGGATAGGCTGGCCAAGATTCTTTAAGCTTACCGGATTCCCGTTCACGAAATATCATATCGACGATTTCAGGCTTGCGGAAACAACTATGAACTACTCTTCGCATGCAAGACTATAATTTTTAGAGAAACTTACAAATTAAAACTAATATTTAGTTACTGGGAGCTTATAATCATGACTGATGAAACTAAAAAGAAAGTCGAAGATAAAATCTTAGGGCTTGTGACGGAGTATGTAGGAAAAAAAAGGTTCAAGCCGATAGATATCGTTAAGGAAATGGAAAAAGAATTTGCCAGCGAAGGATTAACTAAAGACGATATTAAAGGAGCATTAAAAGACTTAATGGACGAAGAAAAGCTTGTTTACGGATATGCAGGAGGCAGTTTCTTGACGGTTCCCGAGAACAAGTAATAAGTAACAAGTAAATAATTAATAATAAAAAGCGGGACTGCAGAAATAACATTTTTGCAGTCCCGTCGAATAATAAAATAGGGAAAAATTATGCTCGAATTAAAAAAACCGAAAAAACCGGCAAAAATTGCGGCGAGTACGGGCGGCGGAATGTCTCAGTCGCCGTACAGGCCTAAATACGTCGAAAAAAGACCCCCGTGCATGGATACTTGTCCTAATGGAACAAAGGTTAGGGATTATATTCAGCTTATAGCGCAGAGCGAGTCATACGACCGTCCTATAGACGACTCTTTAAAACTGGCATTTTATATGCTGACCGAGTCGAATCCGCTTCCTTCTACTACCGGAAGAGTATGCCCACATCCGTGCGAGGACGCATGCAACAGAAAAGAAAAAGACACGCCGGTGGCGATTAACGCTATAGAAATGTTCGTAGGGGATTACGGAATAAAGAATAATCTTCAGTATAAAAAATTGACCGAAGTAACAAGAAAAGAAAAAATTGCAATAATAGGAAGCGGTCCTGCCGGATTATCGGCAGCCTATCATCTTGCTTTAAGGGGATATAACGTTACTATTTTTGAAAAATTTCCAGAAACCGGAGGATATTTAAGATACGGAATACCCCGTTTCAGACTGCCGTTAGATATAATAGACGCTGAAGTTCAGCGCATTAAAAATCTCGGCGTAGATATTAAAACAGGGGTTAACATAGGAACGGACATAACGATAGACAGTCTTAAGTCCGAATATGACGCAGTATTTGTAGCTATAGGAACCCACGAACCTATAAAAATGAAGATGAAAGGTGCCGATTCTCCTAATGTTTATACCGGAATAGAATTTCTGCAGAAAGCTGCTTCAGGAGAACTTAAAGATGCAGGAAAAGAAGTGGTAGTTATCGGAAGCGACAGCGCAATGGACGCAGGAATGGTAGCAAAAAGGCTGGGCGCCAACGTTACGTTTATTTATAATAAAGGCACTGTTAACGATGCATCGGAAATAGAAGAAAAAGGTTCTACGGAAGTAAAAGAAGGTCACGCCGAAGGTATAAAATTCGAGTTTTTATTTGCTCTTGACGAGATAGTTACGGAAAACGGCAAAGCCGTAGCGGTAAAACTCAAAAAAATGAAACTTTCGGAAAAAGATGCATCAGGCAGGGTTCATCCGATAATCATCGAAGGCGGGCAGGAACTTAATTTAAAATTAGACACGCTTATATATTCGTTCGGTCAAAAGCCCGATTATAAAGGTTTAGAAAATCTGACTAAAAATCCGAATAACGAATTTTTAAAAGTTGACGACAATTATCTCGTCGCAGGAGAAGATAAAGTGTTTGCCGGCGGCGATATATTAAGGTTCGGTCTCGTTACGGACGCTATTGGAATGGGAAGATATGCCGCATACGCTATACATAAAAAGTTTAGCGGAGAACAGGTGATTAACGACGAAAGAAGAGTCGTAAAGTACGGCGATGCAGTAAACAGGGAAGGGAAAAATATGTATCTTGCATATTTTCAGCCGGCCGAAAGAAAGAAAAGGACATCAAGAGATCCTAAAGAAAGAGTTAAAGATTTCGAAGGGATTTTAAACGACCTTAATTTCGACGAACTGGTTTCCGAAGTAAAGAGATGTATGAGCTGCGGACTATGCTTCGACTGCGGCAGCTGTTTTGAATACTGCTCGCAGAGCGCAGTTAAAAAATTGCCAAAAGGTCAGCATTTTGAGTTTCATCTTGAAACATGCAACGGTTGTAAAAAATGTGCGGAAAGCTGCCCATGCGGTTATATAGATATGTTGTAAACGCAGCTTTAATTTATTATAATGTAATTGATTCAAATAAATTAAATTTAATTTAATTCTAACGGAGGTTATTTATGGCAAGTTTTGTTTATAACGGAAAAACGATAGAAACGGATGACGAAGGATACCTTCAGAATTCTTGCAAAGCAGGAAAATGTTGAATTAACCGAAAAGCACTGGAAATTAATTGAATGGATCAGGGATTATTTTCAGAAATTTCAGGTTGCGCCTGCAATTAAATCGCTTACGAAAGAAGTTATGAACCTTGAAAATTTACCCGATAAAAAAGAAGCAAATAAATTCATTTATGAATTATTTCCTGAAGGCCCGGCAAAACAGCTTGCAAAAATATCAGGTCTTCCAAAACCGACAGGCTGCGTTTAACGTAAAAAAGAGCTATTAAGCGTAATCAAGCGGCTTAAAAAGCCGCTTGATTATTATACGAACATGATATGTTATATTGCATAAAGCGTGCATATCAATTAAAATGTAAAAACAAAAATAAAATTATTTATTCAGGGGGGAGTAAATATGGAACCTCTTACCGTAACAACTTATTTATATTTATTAATTACTTATTCCGTCGGATTAGTCTTTGCTATAGGCGTTATTTTACGGATATATCAATACGCAACTACGCCGCAGCCTATTAAAATTATGCTGACTCCTGCACCGCTAACTAAAAGCGGAGCATTTGCAAGAGTTCTCGGAGAAGTATTTTTCTTCAAAAGCCTCTTTAAATCCAATAAGCCTACATGGGTATTCGGATACCTGTTTCATATTTCGTTTTTTCTTTTAATAGCAATGCATTTTGCGCGCCATTTTGTTTACACGAATCCTCTGCCTTCATGGTACAACTATTTCGTACTGGCAGGTATAGTATGCGGAATAATTATGGTTTTGTCCCTTTTTTTACTCCTAATGAGAAGAGTAGTAGTAGAAAGGGTTAAATTTATATCTCTATTTCAAGACTATTTGATATTAATTTTATTAATGCTTATCGGCATAGCCGGTCTGTCGTTAAATTTTGTATTAACGCCAAGCGCATTGACAGTAGTAGATAAACAGCTCGATCCTTATATGAACGGTCTTTTAACGTTTCAATTCACGAATATACCGTCTAATCCCTTGTTTTTAATGCACTATACATTAGTAATGCTGCTGATTCTTTACATACCTTTTAGTAAAGTTATGCATTTCGTGGGAATATTCTTTTCTCCGACACGTTATATGGCGGATAATCCTATAGAAGAAAGATACTATCGTCCTGATGCAAAGGATATTTCAATATAGAGGCATTCAATATAAAGCATAGAAATTTGATTTAAATATATATCGGTATAACGAATAACGATCAACGACCAAATAAAATATAAATAAATATTAATTAATAACCTGCTAATTTGATTCTTTAGAGGAATTAAGCGGAGGTATATACAGTATGGCTAAGCCGAAAAGTAAATATAAAGTACCGGTATTGGACGGAAAGATTTCAATACCGAAGATAGTTCCAGGAGCATCTTCATATGAACATATGATAGAAGCCCAGAAAGAAGATATGGAAGCGCTGGGCTTTCCTGCGAAACTGCAAGACGGATGGAAGGATAAGGCTCTCGGTGTGTTTAAAGAGATACTAGACCATAATAAAGCCGTTAGGGATTATATGGATATATGCGTCAGGTGCGGAGCGTGCACCGATAAATGTCAGTTTTTCCTCGGAACGTCGGACCCTAATAATATGCCCGTACAAAGACAGGAGTTAATGAGAAAGGTTTACAGATATTATTTTACTCCGTCGGGATTTTTTAAAAGTCTTTCCAATGCGCAGGAATTAACTGAAGAAGTTTTGAAGGAATGGTACACGTACTTCTGGCAGTGTTCGGAATGCAGGAGATGTTCGCTCTACTGTCCTTACGGCATAGATACGGCGGAAATAACTATGGCGGCAAGACAGATTATGGATTCCATAGGTCTTGGACAAAAATACACTACCGAAGTTATTCACAAGGTTTTTGTGACCGGAAATAATATAGGAATCCCTGCCCCCGCTTTAAGAAACACGCTCGACGACTTGGAAGAAGAAATAGAAGAAGAAGGCGGAAAAGGCGTTAAGATACCTATGGACGTAGAAGGAGCTGAAGTCCTGCTCGTCCCGCCGTCGGCTGATTTTTTTGCTATGCCGCATATGGAATCTCTTAAAGGATATGCAAAAGTGTTTCATAAGGCCGGTATAAGCTATACGGTTTCTTCATATGCGTCCGAAGCCGGTAATTTTGGAAAGTTTATAGGAAGCTATCAAAACACCAAAGAAATCAATAAAAGGATATGGGATGAGGCAAGAAGGCTTAAAGTAAAAAGAGTCATTATAGGAGAATGCGGACATGCATGGAGAGCGGCATATATGTATTCAAATACTATGAACGGACCTTTCGATTTTCTCGATTCAAAATATAAGCAGCCTACCCATATTTGCGATTTTACTTTAGGACTTATAAAAGACGGAGTTATCAAGCTCGATCCATCCGCTAACGACGATAAAGTCGTTACGTTCCACGATTCTTGCAACGTAGCGAGAGGTTCCAGAATAGGCGACGTAGTAGGAGGTCAATTTACTATACCGAGAGAATTGATAAAAGCCGCCGCAAATAAATTTGTGGAATTAAGGGAAGGCACTACTAAAGAAAGCACTTTTTGCTGCGGCGCAGGCGGCGGACTATTGACGGAAGAAGTAATGAACGTCAGGCTGGCAGGTTCTATGCCGAGAATGCAGACGGTTAAAGAAGCGGTAGATAATCACGGAGTAAATTTTTACGCCTTGATTTGCGCAATATGCAAAACCCAGTTTTCCAAAGTATTTCCGCTGTACGGCTTAGATGCGGAAATGGTGGGCGGCATCCATCAGTTAGTCAGCAACGCTATAATAATGTAACAAAGTTGTGACAGGGACGCTGTCAAAGTTGTGACAGGGACAGAATTGAATTCTGTCCCTGTAATATAGTGTCCCCGTATTTAAAATTAACTAAATTAACAGGAGAGGGATTAATGAAATTCGGCATTCTTATTAAAGAAGGTCCTTATATGCATCAGGCTATGGACACGGCCTATAATTTTATATTAGCGGCTATGGAAAGCGGGCATGAAATAACGGGCGTATTTTTTTATAACGACGGAGTTTATAACAGATGTGCGACGCTTGAGCCTCCAAGAGACGAAAGAAATATTATGAAACTGCTTTCCGAACTCGAACTTAAAGGAGTAAGGCTTATAGTCTGCGTTGCGGCGGGGAAAAGAAGGGGTATAGTAAATAATACCGTATGCAAGGTGGAAGAAATATCCGGACTGGGACAACTGCTGGAACTATGCATAACATCCGACAGAACTATAACTTTTTAATAAAAAAATAAAAAAATATACTGAATAAAGGAGTAATAAGATGTCTGAACAAGAAAAAACAAAAGTTATGTTTGTATGCAGAACCGCTCCGTACGGAACTATATACGAACAGGAAGCTATAGAAGCCATGGTTATGTTCGGCGCATACGAACAGGATATAAGCGTTACTTTCACCGGAGACGGGGTATTTTCGTTGAAAAAAGGACAGGACACTTCATTGCTGGGAAAGAAAAATTTTTCCATGACTTACCCTATATTAATAGACGACTTTGAAATTTCACATATTTACGTAGAAAAAGAATCTCTCGAAGAAAGGGGGCTGACTGAAAACGATCTTTCTACGGAAGTAGAAATAATAGACAGAAATTCTTTAAAACAAAAAATGAGAGAAATGAAAGCTTTACTTCCGTTTTAAACAATAAAAACCTAAATATATTAAGGATTATAATAAAGGAGGAAATTAACAGTGTTGCACATAGTAAAAAAATCTCCGTATGAATCTTCCGCATTCAGCGATGCGATACACTATATAGAGCAAAACGATATAATGCTTTTGACGGAAGACGGAATATATGCCGCAAGAAAAGGCGGAAAATTTGAAGGAGCCTTAAAAAGTCTCATGCAAAAAAATGCGGTTTACTGCCTTATAGCGGACGTAAAAGCAAGAGGAATTCAGGAAAGCGAAATAATAGAAAACGTAAAAGTTATAGACTATAAAGGTTTCGTAGAAAAAGTTACCGAACATAATCCTATGACATGGTCCTAATTTTAAAAATATAAAAATAAATGTTGACTTTTTAAACAAATAATATTAAATATATAGAATTAAATTTTAAAATATATACGGAGTGAAATATGGCCTTAGTAAATCCGCACGGTAAAGAAAAAAAATTAAAACCTCTGCTTTTGTCGGGAAGCGAACTTAGCTCAGCAAAAGAAAAAGCAAAAAATCTTAAAAAACTGCCTATGACCTCGAGAGAAACATCCGACCTTATAATGATGGGCATAGGAGCTTTTACTCCGCTTGAAGGCTTCATGGGAAAGAAAGACTGGCAG
>JAJYWW010000007.1 GCA_021791295.1 bacterium
GCAATGCCGCATGTTTCAATCTGCGAACTCTCGCATCACGTTTCGACGTTCAGGACTTTTCCGGGAACGAATATGCTGAAACCGGACCTGCCCAACTGCAATCATCTGCTGATTTTCGGAGCAAACTATTATGAAGCGAATTTCCCTATGCAGACGCTGGCAAGGAGGTCGGCTGAAGCTACGGCGTCGGGAAAATTAAAAATAACCGTAGTTGACGTGAGAGCCGGAAATCAGGTTATTCACGCAGATAGGTATATACCGATAGCCCCCGGCGGAGACGGAGCGCTTGCCATGGGAATGCTGCGCTGGATAGTCGAAAACAAAAGATACGACGAAAATTTCCTGACTAATTTAAACCATAGTTCGGCAAACGCCAACGGCGAGCCTAATTTTTCAAACGCTTCGTATTTAGTAGTCGCTGATGAAGGCAATAAAGGTTTTGCCAAGTTTCTAAAGAGCGGAAAATCTTTTTACGCGATAGACAAGGCAACCGGAAAACCGGTATTAACATCAGGCGCGGCAAAAGGCGACTTATGGCCTACCGGATTTTTATCTTTGGCTCCCGTAAACGTAAACGGCGTAAACTGCATGACGAGCATGCAGATGTTATGGAGCGAGCTTAAAAAACATTCCATAGAAGAATACGCAAAGGAAGCAGGCCTTGCCCCAAGAATTATACCGGAACTTGCAAAAGAGTTTACTTCACACGGGAAAACCGCGGTAGCCGACTATTATAGGGGTCCGGTGAAACATACCAACGGATTTTACCACGGCAGGGCAATACAGTTTTTAAACGTTATGGTAGGCAATATAAACTGGCAGGGCGGTTATATAAATGGGGGAGGCAGTACCGACATTATGGGAGGCGACGGTTATCCTTATAATTTGGGAAAATGGCTGGGTTTTGTTCCCGCAAAAGGCGTAAAGATTTCAAGGGAAGGCTCATATTATGAAGATACGTTAGAGTACAAGGAAAAGGTTGCAAGGGGCGAATCGCCTTTTCCGGCTCAAAGACCTTGGTTTCCTTTCGGTTTTGGTATTTGGCAGGAAATATGGGGAGGAACGTATTTCCAGTACCCTTATCCGGTAAAGATAATGCTTCAGCAGGAGGCAAATCCCGCATGGTCTATGCCGGCTATGGGCGGCGTGGACGACGAATCCAAGCCTTGGATGAGGATGATAAAGGATACGGAGAAAGTTCCGTTATACATTGCGTCCGATTGCTATATCTCGGAAAGTTCTTCATATGCCGATTATATCGTTCCCGATACGACATATTTAGAGGGCTGGGGATTTTTGGGAAACCTTCCGACCTATCCCACGGCAAGAACATCGATAAGGCAGCCGATAGTAGAGCCCATGACCGAAAAAACTCCGGACGGAAGACCCATCTGTCTTGAAAATTTTCTGATAGACGTTGCAAAGTCTCTTAAACTTCCTGGATTCGGCGAGAATGCATTCCTCGAAGGCGGCAATTTAGACGAAAGGGAAGACTATTATCTTAAAATGGCGGCAAATATTGCTTACGATTCAAAAACTTATTTAAAAAAGAAGGGAAGCGGATTTGTTCATTTAGGGCCTGTGCCCGACGCAAATGCGGACGAGATGCAGTACGTAAAAAATTATATAAGAAAACACGGCAGGGCTATTAAACCGGCTGAATGGAAAAAGACCGCATACGTTATAGCAAGAGGCGGACGATTTGAGGACTACGACGTCGGATATCTTCCGTGGGGTAAACCGAAGTGGGTAACCCATTTATGGTCGCCTGATACTCCGGTTCATTTATATAACGAGCAGGTCGCTACGACCCATAACGCGATATCCGGCGAAAGATTCTGCGGAACGACCGTATTATTGCCCCATAAAAACATGAAGGGCGAGATTTTGGATAATATATATTCCAGAAAGGAATATCCGTTTATGGTTTCAACGCACAGACAGCCTATCCATTCAAAATCAAGGACTATCGCTGACCCGTGGCTGCAGGAACTGCTTCCAGGCGCATTCTGGGAGATCGGCGCCATAGATGCTAAAAAGCTTGGATTATCCGACGGCGATACGATAAAGGTAATTTCCCCTACTTATCCGAAAGGTATTACCTATAGGGTAAGGATTATGCCTTCGATAAGACCCGGCGTAATTACGGCGGCTACAGCGTTCGGAAGATGGCTTTACGGTTCAGGAGAATGGTATATAAACGGAAAGAAATATACAGGCGACCCTGCGAGAAATCAAGGCGTCCATCCGAACGCTCTTTTTCTGCTCGATAATTCGATAGCGGCTAAAGACGGCTGGACTACAAACCTAACCGACCCCGTAGGAGGTTCTATGGTTTACTTTTATGCGCCGGTTAAGATAGAAAAAGTATAAATAATAACTATAAATACTGGATTCCCGTTTTTGCGGTGATGATATACCCTCTTTCGGTGAAAGAATTCATCGTTTCCATTACCTAAAAAAGCGGGGGTCCAGAAATAGAACTCATAAAATAAAATAACAATTTATATTAATTACAAAGGTATATTTTCATGAATTTAGACAATGATATAACCGAAGAAAAAATAGATTTAGAATCTTTTGGAAAGTTATCTCCTTACAGAAATATGATGTATAACTTTTTTTCAAGAGTGTTTGCAAAAAAACCTGATTTGAAGTTTTTGGAAAGTCTTACCCATGAAGAAATAGAAAGCGTAATAGGCGGCTTATGCGAAGACGATTATGCCGTTAAAGATTTAGGGTTATCCGTCAAAGAAATTCTATCTTCAAATAAGAATTTAGAAAAGACTGAAAGCGAATTCGACGAACTTTTCGTAATTCCGACTCCCGGAAGATTTATACCTCCATATATAAGCTATTATCTCGGAGGAGGCAATAAAAAGACCGGTTTGGAAGACGGAGACAAGTCCGAAAATGAAGGGGATCTTGCTTTCGTAGATAAATTAAAAATTACATATAAAACGTTAAATTTCGAATTAAAAGACCCGAACGGAGTTTCTATGAAAAGACCCGACCACATTTCATATATATTCGGATTTATGGCGGCGCTTATAAACCTTGAAGACAGGTATCTTACGGGACAGGTTAAAGAGTCTTTGCCTTTTAATGAAGTCGTCGGAAACGAATTTATGTTTTTTAACGAATTTATCGCAAACTGGATTAACTTATTCGCCGACGAAATAATCCAGTGGTCTGGTTCTATGTTTTATTCTACTACGGCTAAGCTCATGCAGGGTTTTATCGCCTGCGAGCAGAGGGATTATAATAATATTGTTACGAAAATTTAACATAATTGTCATTAATGTAGCGTATCATTCCTCTATATTAAAGAAGATAGGCATTAGTTTGCGGATATGGATATTGTGTTTGATTTAATTATAAAAAAAGGCAGTGCAATATGATAACCGTAGCCATAGTCGATGAACATTTTATTTTACTTTCTGCGTTGAATATTTTGCTTAACAGCCAGAATGATATAAAAGTAGTAGGAACTGCGGGCGATTTGGCATCAGCCGTCGAACTTATAAAGATAGAAACTCCAGACGTTATACTTCTTGACGTATCTATGTTAGAAATGAACGGATTTGCTTTAATTCCAAAGTTTAAAAAAATTTCTCCTGAATCAAAAATATTAATTATGATGATAAACGATGACGGCAGAAGTCTTCAAAAAGGTTTTGAACTGGGCGTTTCGGGTTTCTTAGTAAAAAAAGCGATGGATTATGATTTGATATACGCAATAAGAACAGTTGCGAGAGGAGAAAAATATATATATCCTTCAATGGTCGAAGGATATATGACGAGCAATAATAAGACGGAAACCCAGAATAGTAAATTGACTAAAGAAGAATTTCTCTGGAACAGTTTAAGCACAAGGGAACAAGACGTAATAATAGATATTGCGCACGGGTTTAAAAATAAAGAAATTGCTAAAAAGCATCTTTTGAGCGAAAAAACTGTAGAAACTTATCGTTTAAGAGCAATGAGCAAGCTAGGTTTTAAAAAAAAATCTGATATTGTAAACTTTATTATATTAAAACTTAAAATTTTAAAGTAATAATTGTTATAGGTTTTTATCCTACATGATTTTATAAATTTTACTTACAAAAATCAGTATTTATCCTGCATAAATTAAAGATAGCAGGCAATATAATTTAAATAAAGAAATAAATAATACATCTAGATCGGCAGCATATTAGATTATCTCTCCCCTTTCTATAGGTACCCCCCTTTAGCGGGAGAGATAATTCTAGTGTAAAAGAGGTGTAAATTAAAATAATTATTTTGTTCGTAAAAAATTAAGGAGGAACAAAAAATGAAAAAGTATATTTTTATCGCAACTTTTTGTTTTGCGGTTGTATTTTTTATTTCATCAAATTTCGCTTTTGCAGCGGCATCGGGTCCAAAACTTTTTAAAAAATATTACTGTATCGATTGTCATACTATCGGGCATGAAGGCGGAAAAGTCGGACCGGATCTTTCAAGCATTGGTAAGACTAAAAGTCTTGCATGGATTAAGGCGCAAATATTTCATCCGGGCAGTCATTTTATAAGGGGGGCTAAAGCAAAAATAAACGGAAAAGTTTATCTTATTAGAATGCCCGGTTTTAAGACTATTCCTGATTCGGCTGTAAATAAACTGGCTGAATATATTAAGTCTTTTCCGTCCGTAAGGTCAAATTTAAGCTATAAAAGACCTCCGCAGGGAATGAGACTTTTTGAAAAAGATAATTGTATCGCCTGCCATCGCATAGACGGGATAGGCGGAAAGGTCGGCCCCGATCTTTCTAATATCGGAAAGACAAAAAGCCTATCATGGATTGAATCTCAGGTAGTAGATCCTAAGGTTCATTTTACATATGGTGTTCCTACAACTATCAATGGTCACACTTATCTTGTGATAATGCCTGGATTTAAGCATATTTCCGCTTCTCAGCTTAACACGATAGCAAGATATCTCAAGTCGCTGAAATAATAAATAAAAAAAGAAATACGTCGTTAAAAAAACAGCATCATATCGTATTTGTTTTTAAATACGATATGATGCTGTTTTTTTAGTTATATTGGTTATAGAGAGCTTCTATTGAAATCTAAAGTATTATATTTTCGTATTTTCTTTTTTTTGCAAGATTGCTATACTAATAATTAATTAAAACGAGATGCGTAATTTTTTAGGATTAAAAAATGAAAAAAGTGGATAAAGTAGATTTAACTAAATTAAAATCTAAAGTAAAGGAAAGACCTTTATATTACTGCAAATGCGGTTTATCGAGCAGGCTGCCGTACTGCGACTGGAAACACGGATGCGATAAACCGGTTAAAGAAAATAAAAACGATAAGCCGAACGAAAGCGGCTCTGGCGATAAATAAATTATATTTCAAACTCTTCCCCTATGAACTCTTCCTCGATTATCATTTTCATTTCTTCTTTCTTTATTGAGGTATTTATTGCTATAAAATAAAATAAAACCGCCGTTAATATTACGATTATTAAGTCGTAAGGGGATGTTACGGTATTATCTCCGCCGAAATTTTTACTGCCGAAAAAAGATATAGTTATAAGCGCGGCTATATAAAAAAGAAACCATAAGCCGGGCATTACTGTCTGTTTAAACTTTGTTTTAATGCCGTTAAAATTAGTAATAATGAACAGTATAATTCCGACCGATATTCCGATCCCCAATTTCCACAGGACTGTAAAAGTCGACCAGTAAATAATGAGGGTGCCTACTATAAACGCCGATAAAGAAATAATTTTTGCGAAAGGCAGATAAAAAGGGCGTTTTCTTTCTGCATCCAATTTCCTGAACGTCATAAGCCCTATCGGCCCTAAAACGTAAGTAAAAACCATTCCCGACGTAATTACGCCTACTAAAGACTGCCAGCTCGGAAAAGGAAGAAGATATAACGCCGACAGAATAAAAGTTACAAGTAAAGAGATGTAGGCGGTACCGTATCTGTTAAAATTTTTATGAAAACTTTCAGGCAAAAATTTCATCTTGGACATTGCAAAAGTAATTCTGGAAGTCGTTCCCATATATACCAAACCGGTAGCAAAAGGCGATATTACCGCACCTATCATTACCATAATTGCAAATGCCGGAAGTCCGTATAAATTCAATAAATTTACAAAAGGCGAAGAAAAATTAATCATGCCCCAGCCGTTATTTTTAACTGCGGGAACGGATATAATAAAGCTGAATGCAAGCAAAGTATAAATTATAATGCCTATTATAACGGATAAAATTGTAGCTATCGGCACGTCTCTGCCTGGATTTTTAGCTTCGCCGGACAGGTCTATAGCCTGCCTGAAACCGAGATATGAAAATATAACCCCTCCAAGAGATATACTTTTCATAACGCCGTCGTATCCGTAAGGCATTAAGTTGTATCCGTAAAGATTTCTTATATTGCCGTTTTTAACGGAAACATATATAAGCGCTATAGAAGCGGCTAATACGATAAAAATTTTAAAGTAAGTCAGGAAAGTATTGGTTTTTGCAAAAATTTTCGCGCCGAAAAAATTTAATATAAAGAAAATTAAAAGAATCAAAAAGGAAAATAGTATTCCTAACTGCGTAGGGGAGTTATTTATGAATAGACCGGGAATATACCGGTTAAGATACTGAACCGTAGCTTCGGTTTCTATGGTGCTGACGGCCGCGCCGGCTATGATGAGTATCCAGCTCGTTATAAATCCGAGAAATGCGCCGTGCGTATATTTCGGGTATCTTGCAAGACTGCCCGCGGAAGGAAGCATAGCTCCGAGTTCGCTGTAAACCAAAGCTATCAGCATTACGGCAAATCCGCTGATAAACCATGAAAAAATAGATGCCGGTCCGGCGTATTTAGCGCTGACGTAAACACCAAGGAGCCATCCTGAACCGATGATGGCGCTCGTCGAAGCAAAAGTCAGCTGAAGCAGATTTAATGTTTTTTTCATTGGCGTTTAGTTATTTGATTTAAAAAATACAATATGATTTAATGTATTATATTAATCATTTTTTAATAAAACAACTATAAAAATAATAAAAATAAATTTTATTGTTATTATTTTTTTTACTCTTGTTTATTTCATTCAATATTTTAAATAATTATTTATAATATAAGGAGGTTTTCTAATGATTTACGACGTAGTTATAATCGGCGGCGGTCCTGCCGGACTTTCGGCGGCTATATATGCCTTAAGAGCGCGCCTTAGCATTGTTCTGATAGAAAAAATGGCTGTAGGCGGACAGATAGCTCTTACCGACAATATAGAAAATTATCCGGGATTTCCGTCTCTTTCAGGCGTAGAGTTAATGCAAAAATTTGAAGAACACGCTAAAGGATTGGGCTTGCAAATTATATACGACGAAATAAAAGATATAACCGACGACGGTGAATATAAAACTTTAAGGGGCGTTAACGAAAATTATCAGACTAAAACTGTTATTATAACGGTAGGAGCATCGCCTAAAAGACTTAATATACCGGGCGAAAGAGAGTTTACCGGAAGAGGCGTATCATACTGCGCTACATGCGACGGCCCTTTTTTTAAAGACCAGGATATAGCCGTAGTCGGCGGCGGGGACGCCGCTTTAAAAGAGGCTAACTACTTGACTAAAATCGTTAAATCGGTGACTTTAATTCATAGAAGAAAGGAATTCAGGGCTGAAAAAATAATTCAAGAAAGGCTTCATAATGCAAAGAACGTAATTATGGAGTTAGAGCATGTTGCCGTTTCTATAAACGGAAACAAAACCGTAGAATCGATAACTATCGAAAACGTTAAAACCAAAGAAAGAAAAACTGTGCCGGTTAAAGGAGTTTTCATTTTTATCGGCATCAATCCTCAAACATCTTTCCTTAAAAACATCGAAAAAGACGAACACGGTTTTATAAAAACGGATCCCTACACGCTTATGACGTCAATGCCTGGAGTATTTTGCGCCGGCGACGCCCATTCCAAGAAACTGCTTCAGGTCGCGACCGCAGTCGGAGAAGGCGCTCTTGCGGCAACCGCGGCAGAAGAATTTATCTGCGACGTCTGCTCATAATAATAATTTTTTTCAATACACGATTATTGTCCGACTAAACAGGCATATATTTAAGTTTCTCTTCTTTCTCGTTTTTTCGTTAGTACGACAGTGTTTTGACGTTGTCGTCCATAACCATTTGAACTACGTATGCTCCGCCTACTACGCCGCTACATTCTTCAATTAAATCTTCTTTGGTGAAGTCGTTTAATTCTAATGCCGGAGTGCAGACTTTAAAAACGACTCCGGCATTATAGGCGTCTTTAATGAAATCGTATATCGATTTAGGACTGCCTTCCTTTGCCCTTAAATTTTCCGCAACGCCTTTTTTCATTAAAAGACCGGCATCCGCCGTCAGTACCATTTCTACTTCGTAATCCATTACCGCTGCCGCTGCCGCCTGGAAAAAAGGGGCTCCGAGAGCATGAGGATTTGAAGGGGAAGTGTTTTGAAGCATAATAAAAAGTTTGTTTGCCATAATATTTGTTACCTCCATTTTTTAAAATTTTTTGAGAAATATTTATTTATTATACAATATTTCCATTGAGTTTTTTACTTCTTTTATCGTTTCGGAAGCGATTATTCGGGATTTTTTAGTTCCGTCAAACAGTATATCCCACACTTCGTCTTTGTTTTTTAGATAATGGCTTCTCCGCTCGTTCATCGGTTCTAATAAGGATTTAATAACCCCGAACAGATTTTCCTTGCATTTTACGCAGCCTATTTTACCGTTTTTGCAGTCATATTCGGTTTCTTTAATTAAATCGCCGCATGAAAAAGCTTTGTGGTAAGAGTATATAGTGCATATGTCCGGATTGCCTTTGTCCGTAGGGTGAATTCTATTTTTGTCCGTCAGCGCCGATTTAATTTTATTTTTTACGGAATCGAAATTGTCCGAAAGATTTATAGCATTTCCATATGATTTGCTCATTTTTAAATTCCCGTCGAGTCCTACGAGTTTTGGGGATTCGCCTATAAGGGCGAAAGGTTCTATGAGTTTGCCGGAATATAATTCGTTAAATTTTCTTATTATTTTTCTAGCTATTTCGATATGGGGGAGCTGGTCTATGCCTACCGGCACCAAGTCTGCTTTAAAAACGGCAATATCGGCCGTCTGGCTTACCGGATAGCCCAAAAATCCGTAAGTTAATTCTTTATAGCCTCTTTCTTTAGCTTCGGTTTTAATAGTAGGATTATGTCTTAAGGGGTTTACCGAAACAAGCATCGAAAAGAAAGTCGTCAGTTCCGAAATTTCCGGTATCATAGACTGTATTGCTATAGTGGATATTTTCGGGTCTATTCCCGCCGAAAGATAATCTAAAGCGACAAGGAAGATATTCTCTTTAAGTTTTTCGGGATGTTCGAAATTAGTCGTCAGCGCCTGAACGTCCGCTATTAAAATAAAAGTTTCGTATTTATCCTGAAGCATTATCCTGTTTTTTAAAGAACCTGCGTAATGTCCCAGGTGAAGTGGTCCGGTCGGTCTGTCTCCCGTTAATATTCTTTAGAT
>JAJYWW010000060.1:0-3134 GCA_021791295.1 bacterium
TCCGATCTTATAATGACCGGAGCAAAAGGGCCCAACGCAAGTACGGTATCGGCTTGTTCAACAGGTACAAATTCTATCGGGGACGCTTATAAAATTATCGCAAGAGGCGATGCCGACGCAATGATAGCCGGAGGAGCCGAATCGACTATATCGCCTCTGTGTATTTCGGGTTTTAACGCAATGAAAGCTCTTTCCACAAGGAACGACGAACCGGCTAAGGCTTCAAGGCCGTTTGATAACCAAAGGGACGGTTTCGTAGTAAGCGAAGGCGCAGGCATATTAATTTTGGAAGAAATGAATTCCGCGCTTGAAAGAGGAGCAAAAATATATGCCGAGATAGTAGGATACGGAGTATCTTCGGACGCATATCATTTATCTACGCCGGATCCCGAAGCGAAAGGGGCATATTACAGCATGAAAAATGCAATAGAGGACGGAGGGATAAATCCGGACGACATAGATTACGTAAATGCCCACGGAACATCGACGTATTATAACGATTTAAATGAAACAAAAGCTTTAAAGCAGCTTTTTGGAGATAAAGCGTATAAACTTAAAATAAGTTCTATTAAATCCATGATAGGCCACTCCTTAGGAGCCGCAGGAGGAATAGAGGCGGTTGCTACCGTGCTTACCGTTAAAACGGGAATTATACCGCCGACTATTAATCTTGAAGAAAGAGGCGAAGAATGCGATCTTGATTACGTCCCTAATAAGGCTCAAAAAGTGGATATAAAGTTTGCCATTTCGAATTCTTTCGGTTTCGGAGGAACCAACGCGACGTTACTATTTAAAAAATGGGAGGGTTGATATATAAATGATATATTTAGGTTCTGACCATGCCGGTTTTGAATTAAAAGAATCTATAAAAGATGCGCTTGAGAAAAAAGGTGCAAATTATCTCGATCTTGGGACGGATTCTTTAAAGAGTGTGGATTATCCGGATTATGCACTGAAAGTAGCCGAAAAAGTCAAAGAAGATAAAGATAAAAATTCTTTCGGAATATTAGTATGCGGTACCGGAATAGGAATGGAAATAACGGCGAATAAAGTCGACGGTATCAGGGCGGCATTAGTGCACGACGAATATACTTCTCAGGTTGCAAAAGAGCATAATAATGCCAATATAATTACTATGGGAGGAAGAACGACTACCCCGACGGAAGCATTAAGATTTATAGACAGGTTTATGTCTGCAAAGTATGAAGGCGGCAGGCATGAAAACAGAATTAATAAAATAAGCTCTATAGAGAAACTCAATATATAAAAATATTTAAAAAGGTGAAATAAATTGGATTTTAAAAATCTTGAAGAAACAGATATCGAAGTTTACGAGTTTATAAAAAAAGAGGCTGACAGGCAGAGAAATTCATTGGAATTGATAGCTTCGGAAAATTTTGTATCTACTGCGGTTATGCAGGCGCAGGGTTCCGTTTTAACTAACAAATATGCGGAAGGATATCCAAAAAAAAGATATTACGGCGGATGCGGCTACATAGACGATATAGAACAGCTTGCAATAGACAGAATTAAAAAAATATTTAACGCCGAATATGCAAACGTTCAGCCTCATTCCGGATCTCAGGCAAATATGGCCATATTTTACGCTTTTTTAAAACCCGGAGATACCGTTCTCGGCATGGATTTATCTCACGGAGGGCATTTAACTCACGGAAGCCCCGTAAATTTTTCCGGTAAATATTTCAATATTATTCCTTACGGAGTAAATAAATCTACGGAGACTATAGACTACAAAGAATTAAGAAAAACAGCCTTAGAAAATAAACCTAAGATGATAATAGCCGGCGCAAGCGCATATCCCAGAATTATAGATTTTAAAAAATTCAGGGATATAGCCGATGAGGCGGGATGCTATCTTATGGTGGACATGGCGCATATAGCCGGATTAGTTGCGGCGGATCTTCATCCAAACCCAGTGCCTTATGCCGATTTCGTAACTACTACGACGCATAAGACGCTAAGAGGTCCCAGAGGGGGAATCATACTTGCAAAGGCTAAATACGAGAAGGAGCTTAATTCCGCAATATTTCCAGGAATTCAGGGCGGCCCACTTGAACATGTAATTGCCGCAAAAGCTGTGGCTTTCAAGGAAGCTTTAAGCGAAAATTTTAAAAATTATCAGAGGCAGGTCGTGTTTAATGCCGCGGCTCTTGCCAATACGCTTCAAAATAACGGTTTTTCTTTGATATCCGGCGGTACGGATAATCATCTGATGCTTATTGATTTCAGAAAATCGGAAATGACCGGCAAACAGGCGGAAGCATTGCTCGACGAAGTAGGCATAACCGTAAATAAAAACAAGATTCCTTTCGACGAAAGATCTCCTTTCGTTACAAGCGGAATAAGAATAGGCACTCCGGCAGTTACTACTAGAGGCATGAAAGAAAACGAGATGGTAAAAATAGGCGAATTTATAGTCGAAGTTTTAAAAAATCCAGGCGACGAAACCGTAAAAAACGATATCAAACAAGAAGTGCATGCTTTATGCGCCAAGTTCCCTCTGTATGAAACATTATTATGAAATGCCCTTTTTGCCTTAACGACGACGATAAAGTCGTAGATTCGAGAATATCGAAAGACGGAAGATCTACTAAGCGCAAAAGACAGTGCAACGTCTGCGGAAAAAGATTTACGACTTTAGAAACCGTCATTTCTTCATCACCTTTAATAATTAAAAAAGACGGAAGAAGGGAATCGTTCGACAGGCAAAAAGTTCTCAGCGGTTTAATAAAAGCATGCGAGAAAAGGCCCGTTCCGTACCGCAACATAGAAGAAATAGTAGTTTCTATAGAGAAATGGTTCGAGGAAACGAATTTAAAAGAGATAAAAAGCGAAGAAATAGGAAAGCATGTCCTGGATAAATTAAAAAATTTGGATGCAATAAGCTATGTCCGGTTTGCTTCAGTCTATCTTTCCTTTAAAGATATAAACGAGTTATACGAAAATGTCTCCGAACTCATCAAAAAAAAATCTTAATAAACACACAGACGGCAAAGACGAATATTTTATATCCAGAGCTTTAAATCTTGCAAAAAAAGGTCAAGGATTGACTTCACCTAATCCTGCCGTCGGAGCCGTAGTAGTTAAGAACGGCATTATAGTCGGCGAAGGAT
>JAJYWW010000060.1:3144-6901 GCA_021791295.1 bacterium
GAAAAAGCGGGTCAGCCCCATGAGGAAGTTATAGCTTTGAATAATGCGGGAAAAGATGCCGAAGGCGCTACTATATACGTAACGTTAGAGCCGTGCAGCCATTTCGGGAAAACCCCTCCGTGCGCGCATAAAATTAAAGAGTCGGGAATAAAAAGAGTAGTATCGGCTATTAAAGACCCTAACCCTTTGGTATCCGGAAAAGGATTGGAATATTTAATAAATAACGGTATTGAAGTAAAAAACGACGTTCTTTCGGAAGAAGCTGAGCTGATTAACGAAATTTTTTTTAAATACATAACTACGGGCATGCCTTTTATAACCGTTAAAGAAGCTGTTACGTTAGACGGAAATTTAGGCTATAAAACCGATACGGAAAAAATATATCTCTCGTCGTCTAAATCTTTAAAATATACGCATTATATCAGATTTATTAACGATGCCGTGATGATATCGGCAAAAACACTCATAAAGGACGATCCTATGTTAGACGTCAGAATAAATAAATCTGATATAAAAGAGAAATTTCTTAAAAAAAGATGGACTAAAATAGTTTTAGATTCGGATTTAAAAACCCCCCCTGATTCAAAAATTTTTGAAAGTCACGGAGATGTTTTAATTTTTGCTTCAAACGATTACGATAAAGCAAAAGTCGAAAGGAAAAAGCATTTAGAAGAAAAAGGTGCAATTATAACAGATGTATATTATAATATTAAAGAAGGTAAAAAATTATTAAATCTGGAATCAGTATTTAAAAAATGCGGAGAATTAAAAATAACCGGAATATTAGTCGAAGCAGGTCCGGAACTTTTTAGTTCGCTGATAAAAGAAAAATTTTGCGATAAGATAATTTTTAACGTTACGCCTCATTTTTTAGGAAGAAAGAACGGGTTAGACCTGTTTGGACGGCTAAATTTAGAATTTAACGAAAAAATTAATTTTTCAGGTTTAACCGTGAAAAAAATTAAAGACGATGTATTTTTATCGTATTATCCCGAATTTGTTTAGACCGCTATATTTTAGCATAAGAATTGCAAATATATTAAATTTTAGGACGATGTATATTTTATGTTTACCGGCATAATAAAAGAGCTTGGGAAAGTTAAATCTATAAGCGGAGGCGTTATTTCAATAGCCGTAAAAGGCGCCGGAAAAAGCGCATATACGGGGCAGAGTATTTCGGTTAACGGAGTCTGTCTTACGGTGAAAAAAATAGCTTATCCTGTTTTATCTTTCGATTATACGCCCGCGACATTTAATGCGTCCGCGTTAAAATATTTGAAAATTAACGAAGCCGTAAATATAGAACCGGCTCTTTCGGTTAATTCGGATATCTCCGGACATTTTGTTCTAGGCCATATAGACGGCATAGGGAAAATAACCGAAACCAAAAAACTCGGCAACTCTATAATAATAGGCATAAAAATAACGCATTCGACAGACGGCAATTTAGAAAAATACATAATCGCAAAAGGTTCGGTGTCTATTGACGGAATCAGCCTTACGGTCAACGGCGTTAAAGGCGATACATTTTTAGTCAGCATTATTCCGTTAACGTATAGAGAAACTAATCTTAATTATAAAACTACCGGCGATTACGTAAATATCGAATCCGATATAATAGAAAGAACGGTCGTCAGCCGTTTAAACGATTTAGGAGCTTCAAAACTTATCCGTGGCGCCGAAGGTAATGCGGTCAAAGAAGAAAACGGCTACGGCAAAGCAGGAGACGTAACGGCGGAATTTTTAGCCGAAAACGGGTTTATTTAAAAAATTGCATTGTATATATATTAAGTGTGGTATTGAGTTGCGCTAAAAAAAAGGAGATGACCGATTATGAGTTTAGCTACGGTAGAAGAGGCGGCCGCAGATATAAAAGAAGGTAAAATGATTATACTCGTCGACGACGAGGACAGGGAAAACGAGGGAGATTTAGTAGTAGCGGCAGAGCATACCACCCCTGAAATTATAAACTTTATGACGAAATATGCCAGAGGCTTAATATGTCTTACGCTTACCGAAGAAAAAGCCGATAGTTTAGATCTTCCGCCTATGGTGGTTAATAACGAGTCGAAATTTACCACGGCGTTTACGGTTTCGATAGAAGCTAAAGAAGGAGTTACGACCGGCATATCTGCGCACGACAGAGCGAAAACTATATTAACCGCCATAAAGGATGATGCAATACCGTCCGACTTGGTAAGACCCGGTCATATTTTTCCTCTTAGGGGTAAAAACGGAGGCGTACTCACAAGAACAGGGCAGACCGAAGGCTCAATAGATATAGCCCGAATAGCTGGTTTAAAGCCCTGCGGAGTTATATGCGAAATAATGCATGACGATGGAACTATGGCAAGGATGCCTGATTTAATAGAGTTTTCAAAAAAATTCGATATTAAAATTTTAACCATCAAAGATTTGATAAATTACAGGCTTCAACATGAAAAACACGTTAAGCGGCTTGTCGAATCTAAAATTCCTACCGAATTTGCCGGAGATTTTAAAATTATAGTTTATTCTAACGATATAGACTTTGAAGAACATGTTGCTTTAGTTAAAGGAGAAATTAACAAGGACGAACCCGTTTTGGTAAGAGTCCATTCTCAGTGTCTTACCGGGGATATTTTCGGATCTATGAGATGCGACTGCGGAGACCAGTTAAAAACTGCTATGAAAATGATAGACGAGGAAGGTAAAGGCGTAATACTTTATTTAATGCAGGAAGGCAGGGGAATCGGGTTGGTAAATAAATTAAAAGCATATAATCTTCAAGACGAGGGCTACGATACCGTCGAAGCCAACGAAAAATTGGGATTTAAGGCCGATCTAAGGGAATACGGCGTAGGCGCTCAAATTTTGGTCGATCTCGGAGTGGGGAAAATGAGACTTATGACTAATAATCCGAAAAAAATAATAGGGCTTGAAGGATACGGCCTCAGCGTAGTAGAAAGAGTTCCTATAGAGATATGTCCTAACGAAACCAATAAACACTATCTTGAAACTAAAAAAGAAAAAATGGGACATCTGTTAAAAATTAAGTAAAACTATAAGTATAATTTAATTATTTAATTTAAGGGAGTATGCAATGGGAATGCATGGTTTTAATTTGATTGAAGGAGAGCTTAAAGCCGCTGGTTTTAAATTCGGCATAGTTATATCGAGATTTAACGATTTTATTAACGGCAAACTTTTGTCAGGAGCCTTAGATTATCTTAAAAGAGCGGGCGCTGCGGATGATAACGTTTCTGTTGTAAAAGTTCCGGGAGCATTTGAAATTCCTATGGCGGTAAAAATGCTACTGGAAACAAAAAAGTTTGACGCCGTAATATGCTTAGGAACTTTAATAAGAGGAGAAACCACCCACTTTGACCTCTTATCTAATCAAGTTACGAAATTAATTTCCGAACTTTCGATTCATTATAACGTTCCGGTAAGTTACGGAATTATAACCGCGGAATCAATCGAGCAGGCTATATCGCGCGCCGGAACTAAGATGGGCAACAAAGGTTTCGATGCCGCAATGTCTGCGGTCGAAATGGCGAGTCTTTATGCAAAAATTAAGAAGAGCTGAAAATAAAATAAGCCGTATATGACCAAAAGAAGAAAAGCAAGAGAGCTGGCGCTGCAATTTTTATATGAAGAAGACGGCGATATAAGCAACTTAGATTATAAAATAAACAGATTTTATAACGATTTTGCCGTGGAAAGCCTAAAGAGAGACGGATTTATAAAAACAAAAGAAGACTTAAATAAAAAGAAA
>JAJYWW010000060.1:6911-9275 GCA_021791295.1 bacterium
CATAGTTAATGGAACGCTGATAAATTTAAAAAAAATCGACGAAGTAATAAAAAATATTTCCAAAAACTGGAGTATAGAAAGAATGTCCCGCGTGGACAGAAATTTATTGAGGCTTTCTATTTACGAGATTATTTTCGTACCTGAAACTCCTAAAAATGTCGTTATTAACGAGGCGGTAGAAATCGCAAAAAAATTCGGAAACGACGAATCTCCGGCTTTTATTAACGGTATTTTAGATGCGGCGATAAAGGTTAAATAAGTTAATTCGGCAGATAAAAACTTAATTAATCAAATTAAAAAGGAGTAAAAATGGAGAACAGACAACTATTAAATTACGGCATTAACGTACTAGATATAAGAGGGCTTTGCTGAGGCCCTCCGGTATGGGCGGTCGTCCATAAACTTAAAGCGTTAAATCAAAACGACTTATTGACGGTAATTTCCGATAAGGATTCAATGTTAAACGATATACCGGCTCTGTGCTCTTTAATGGGCGTGCAGCTGTTGAATGCGTTAAACTTAAAAGACCTCTACGTATTCTTCATAAAAAATAAAGACTGGGGAAATAAAAAAAATGTCGAGAAATAATAGCAGGGCGGCCGATGAAATGAGACCTATGGTTATTACTCCAGGTTACATGAAATATGCCGAGGGTTCATGCATAGTCGAAGCGGGAGACACAAAAGTAATATGTACCACATCCGTAGATTATAAGGTGCCGCC
Organism: bacterium; assembly: GCA_021791295.1. The sequence goes on from JAJYWW010000060.1 coordinate 7,635, forward strand.
ATTTTTAAAAGACAAAGAAGAGGGATGGCTTACGGCGGAATATTCAATGCTCCCAAGATCCGCACAAAGCAGAATACCGAGGGATTCGTCTAAAGGAAAAGTAAACGGAAGAGCCCAGGAGATACAGAGGTTAATCGGCAGGTCGCTAAGGTCGGTTATTAATTTCTCTTATTTTCCAGGGATTACGTTACTTATAGACTGCGACGTTATAAGCGCCGACGGCGGAACAAGGACGGCTTCCATAACCGGCGCTTATGTAGCCGCATACTCAGCGTTTTTAAATCTTATAAAACAGGAAAAAATTGAAAAAATGCCGTTTTACGACTCCGTCGCCGCAATAAGCATAGGCATAGTAAACGGAGAAATTCTGGCAGATTTAGATTACTCGGAAGACTCGACCGCCGATTTGGATTTTAATTTTATACTGACTGGCAGTCAAAAAATTATCGAAATTCAGGGATGCGCCGAAAAAACGCCCATAGAGTTTGAAGTTCTTGAAAAACTTTACGGCCTTTCTAAAAAAGCGGTTTCAAAAATTACGGCATTGCAAAATAATGCGATAGCACGCATAGCGTCTTAAATAAATGTTTTATATAAAAAAATAACTGTAAACTCTAAATTTGCAGGTATTACTATTCGCATTATTATTCGTGCCGGTATCTTATTATCCTTGCTTTTTCCATAGTAATCATTCCGCTTTTCATTATTTCGTCCAGAAAAGGCAGAAAAGAGTTAAGTTTTTCTTCGGTATCAACTATTTCTATGATGACGGGCATATCTTCCGATAATGCCAGCAGTTTAGCCGTGTGTATCCGGCTGTGAGCGCCGAAACCCATTATGCCTCTTATAACGGTCGCTCCTGCAAGATTAAGTTCGCGGGCTTTAATAACAATCGTTTCATACAGGGCTTTACCTTTATATTTATCGGATTCTCCTATAAATATTCTTAAAAGCATGCCTTCTTCCGGAAGATGCATCATACCGTCCCCTTCATATTAGTTATAAGAAGTTTAGCAATTATGAAACCTATAAAAACTAAAGCTATGCCGGCAATATTAGAAACAAGTATGTTAGTCAAAGCTAATTTATATTCTCCGTCCCTAAAGAGGTTAAAACTCTCAAGCGCGTAAGAGGAAAAAGTAGTATAACCGCCAAGCACGCCGATAAATATCGGCGCCCTAAAAAACGAAGGTATATTAGATTCTTCAAAAAGCCCCCATAAAAAACCTATCGTTAAAGCGCCGGAAAGGTTTACGATCATTATACCGGCAGGAAAAACTCCGCCGAAAAAAGAGTCTCCCATTTTAGAAACCGTGTATCTAAAGAGGGTGCCTACAGCGCCGCCGATAGCGATAAAAAGCAGTTTAACCATATTTTTTATTTCATTTATGACCTATTAATTTTATTTTTTTATCGTCTTCTTCGGAATCGTCAGACGGTTTTACTTCGGCTGTAAATATTCCGTCTTCGTTTTTTCTTGCATTAGTATAATAATAAGTAAAATTGCCTTTTAACTTATTTTTGAAATATTTAAATATCAGGTATATTAGAAAATAATTTAAAAACGGAATCAAAAAAAGAACCGCTATGCAGTCGGTTATAAATCCGGGAATAAAAAACAGCACTCCGGCGATAAAGTAA
>JAJYWW010000011.1 GCA_021791295.1 bacterium
CCGCCGTCCTTGCAGGGGCGGCGGCTGTCAATCCCGTTAATCTTTTAAAGTTCAAACCGGTGGGCAATTTGACCATAATATGGAATTCAGACTCCCATGCCCATTTAAAACCTACTCTTTACATGGAGCCTTCGGTTAACATAGGTCCTCGTTTTATGAACGGAAGACCCGGTCATCTCGTAGGTGATTCTTTCAACCTATACTACGATATAAAACCCAAGTCCGCAATGGGATATTTCTGCTCATACGTAGATTTTATAAAATTAAATAAAGAATACGGTCCCATGGGCGGCTACGCTCATATGGCAACCGTATTCAACAAAATAAAAGAAGAAAGATACGGCAAAACAATAATGCTCGATACCGGCGATTCATGGCAGGGAACAGGCATCGCATTGCTTACGAAAGGCATGGCTGTCGTAAACGTCCAGAATGCAATGGGATACGACGCTATGACGGGACATTGGGAGTTTTCTTACGGCAAACAAAGGTTGCTTTCAAATATAAAATCGTTAAAATTTCCTTTTATAGCTCAAAATGTTTTTGATATATGGGGAAGCAGAGTTTTTAAACCATATATAATCAAAGAAGTCAACGGATTAAGGGTAGGAATAATAGGACAGGCGTTTCCGTATGTTCCGATAGCGCAGCCTTTAGGTTTAACGAAGGGCTGGAATTTCGGCATTGACACGAGTCATGCCCAAAAGATGGTAAATAAACTGAAGAACGAAGAAAAGGTCGATTTAGTAGTCGTTCTTTCCCATAACGGACTTGAAGTGGACAGAAAGTTCGCCTCCCTTATTAACGGAATAGACATTATAGTAGGCGGACATACCCACGACATACTTCCCGCTCCCCAGATTATAAACAATACAATAATAGTTCAGGCAGGGACCCACGGAAAGTTTGTAGGCAGGATAGATTTAAACGTAAAGGATAAAAAAATAGTAGATTACGACCATAAATTAATCCCGATAGTTACTAACTGGATTAAGCCTGACCCTGAAATAAGCGGATTAATCGATAAAGAATACGCCCCCTATGCCGATACGTTAAACGAAGAACTGGGAACCGTCGAAGACCTGTTATACAGAAGGGCGACTTTCGTATGCTCTGTCGGAAGTATAGCAGAGCAGGCTTTTATCGAAAAATACGATACTCCATTGGTGTTCACTCCCGGCTGGCGCTGGGGCGAGACTATTCTGCCCGGCGAAAAAATAACTATGGAGCATGTTTACGGATGGTACGGAACGACATATCCGGAGGTTTACAAATTTAATCTTAAAGGAAGCGTATTGTTTCAGGTTTACTCCGAAAGGCTCAGCGACGTATTTGCTAAAGACCCTTATTTGCAAATGGGCGGCGATTGCACAAGAGTTTCAAATTCTAAATTAAGCATAAAAATAAATGAAAGTATGTATAAAAGAGTCAAGGAATGGCTCATTATGGATAAAAAAATAGATTTTAATAAAGAATATCCGTTAATTTCTACGGGAGTAATGATGCAGACGCTTTCCGATTTGCCTAATCAAGGATTGGTTAAAGAGAAAGCATACGACGTAATAGCCGATTATATAAGAAAACATAAATCTGTAAAGTCGGTTCCAAGCGAAGAAGTGATTTATAAACATTCCAGAACCGCCGGATAATTGCCGACCGAATGAATTTATTTTTAAAAAAATAATTTAGAATCATGTTGACTCTATGCTTAATTTTGATATAATAAAAATATAAAACATAACGAACGTTCTTTTTAATTTTAATAAACATGAGCAAAGAAGTATCCGAATTAACAAAAAAAAAGATATTTGATTACTGTATGGAAAGCTTTGCCGAAAACGGCTATAGCAATGTCGGCGTAAGAAATATTTCGGAAGGAACTGGGCTCAGCACCGGTGCAATATATTATCATTTTTCCTCAAAAGAAAAGATTGCGCAGTTTTTATACGATACCGCAATAGAGATTCTATTAAACAAAATAGTATCGGCTGTCGAAAAATCGTCCAACGATCAAGAAGCCTTAAAATCTATTATATTTACATTGTTTAAATTGACTGATGAGGAGCCGCATCTTATGAAATATGTGCTTTACACTAAACATAAAGATTTTTTGCCCGAAGCCTTGCCGATATGTTCGGCTAAGCCCTTTGAATACATCAAAAAATTTATAAAAGCTAAAATTAAAGAGGGTGTTTTTAGAGATATGGATATATTAATAGCATCGTCTTTGATAATGGGACCCGTTATTAGAATAATTCAGTTGAAAATGGAAGGTATGATACAAAAGGATTTAATTAGATATACAGATCCGTTGTTTGACGGTATTTCCAAATCTATTTTTAAAAATAAGCATTAAAAATCTAATCGTTATAAATTGCGAAACAAGTTAAATTGTCAGTAACGGACGACAGATTTATTATTATGGAACACGCTAAAAATTATTTGACGGCTAATGAATGCATCATTTAAATTCAGAAAAGTGTTTATTGAAAAATGGTATTTTAAAATGAAAAGAAAAATTATTTAACTAATTTGATGAAAAAACTTCTTCAATTTGCATCGTTCTTACTTTTATCGTTAATTTTTTTAATCGATGCCGGAAATATTCGTAATAACGCAAATGCGGCAACCGTGTCTAATTTTAAGGTAGGAACGACCCCTTACGGACTTGCGGTCGGCAAAAAAGATAATGTTTATGCCGCTATAAGCGGTTTTAACAATGTGGTTAAACTTAACCAAAACGGTAAATTAATTAAAAATCTTATTGCCGATTGGGCGCCTTCGGGAATTGTTATCGGCAAAACCGGATATGTTTATGTATCGACAGGAATAGGAAATGTCGTAAAACTTAACAATAAAGGTCAAATTCTTAAAAAGGTAAAAGTTGGAATTATTCCTGCAGGAATAGCCGTTGGACCCGATGGAAATATTTATGTAACATCAATACATTCTAAGACAGTTACGAAATTAAATCCGGCGCTTAAGGTTTTAAAGATTTTTTATGCGGGGATTGCTCCCTACGGTATAGTTTTAAACGATAACGGTTTTATATATGTTACGAACTTCACAAACAAAGGTACCGTTACCGTATTAAACAGAAGCGGAAAGATAATAAAAGTATTCAATGCTCAAAGAAAACCGGAAGGCATTGCTATAGGCCCTGCAGGCAATATATATGTTACGAACGGGTTAAGCGGCAGCGTTTTAAAATTTAATCAAAACGGTAAAATTTTAGAAAAAATTAACATAAAAGGGGCGCCTTACGGAATTGCTCTAAGCACTGCCGGAAGTATGTTCGTCGCCTGCATATATGCCGATAAAGTCGTGAAATTAAGCCGCACCGGCAAGGTTTTAAATACTTATAAGACCGGAAAAAATCCTAATTTTATATTGATAGATAATAAAGGCAATGTATGGACGGCGAACAGCGGGGACGGAACGGTAACCAAAATTAGCGGCGCAACGCGCGGAAAAGAGTTTTTTCCGTATAAAGGGCCTATTTGGCAGAGCAGTTTTTAATGTTTTAATTTTTAATTTAATATAATATCTAAAAAGGAGGGATTTAAATGCCTGAAGAAAAAAGTTTAGAAAACGTAAAACCGGATGAAACATTAGACGTGTTAGGTGAAACATGTCCAATTCCTGAAGCTATGGCGCATAAAAAGCTCAGCAAAATGAAAGTGGGGCAGGTGCTGGAAGTTTATACCGACCATGCGGCGGCGGTCGAGAATTCGTTTCCGTCCATGCTCAACAAATTAAACTATCCTTATTGCGTAACAAAGACTGCCCCTGGTGAATTTACCATTAAAATTAAAAAAACATCATAAACTCAGTATTTAATTTAGTTAAAATTTAACATATAGGGGGTATTGTAATTATGAATCCTTATTTTCTTGAATACGCTATAATAGGTATTGCAGGTTTAATTTTCGGGGCCGCGCTGGAAAGGGGAAGAATGTGTTTCGTGCTTGCAACTAATAATATTTTCATGGCAAAGGATACAAAAATATTAGAAGGCATATTGCTGGCTTTTGGAATTTCTATTCTTGCTTTCGGCATCATTGAATCGTTAGGAATAGTTCCGATACAATCTGCAGTCCAAGGCGTGTTCCCCGCAGGATGGTACGATTTAGTCGGCTCGCTTTTGTTTGGCTTCGGCATAGGACTTTGCGGAGCATGTATGAGCGGATTGATATTCAGGGCTGGTTCCGGATTTACTCAAAACTGGATGCAATTATTCGGAATACTTGTCGGAACGATATTCTTTGCTTTCATAATATTCCCGCTGACTAATTTTCTTTACTGGATTTTACACACTATACCGTGGCTTAACTTAAAACCTGGATTTGCCGACTATATTCCACATGAATGGTTTGGAAATGCCGTATGGGGACCGTTTGCAGTAGCTATAATTTTCGGCGGTCTGTTTCTCGTTTTGGGATTTTATTTAACCAAAAAGAGATTTGGCAAAATCAGTAAAGAACGCGGCGTAAACTATAAGGAACCGATAATAACGTGGGATATGCTGAAATTTAAAGAGGCTTATTCTCCGAGGTTGGGCGGGATATTGTTTGCCGTAGTTGCAGTTATAGTTTTTATAACGTCGTATTTTACCGTACATAAAGCTGCTTATATGGGCGTAACAACTCCTTACGGCAGTTTCGATACTTACATTTTAGCGCCTTTCATAAATCTATATACTACGGTAGGACATTATAAAGCATCGTTTTTGCCCAAAATATCGTCAAACTGGTTTCAGATAGTGCCGGTTGCAATTCCTATGACCTTGCTTGTTATAACTACATTTGCCGGTTCTACTACTACGGCTATTTTAGGCGGAGAATTCAAATGGAGAGTGCCGAAAAGAAAAATAATGTTTCTTCAAAATTTTATCGGCGGTATCTTAACGGGCGTAGGCGCAAGAATAGCTTTAGGATGCAATATCGGCACTCTATGGTCTGGGTTTTTAATGTTTTCATGGGCGGGGATGTTATTTTTGCCGACCCTTGTTTTTGGAATGTATCTTGCTCTTAAATTTCAACAGGCAATATGGTAATTAATAAATATAAAAATAAATATCAAAAGAGGAGGAATTTTAAATGGCTGCGCCCAAAAGAAAAAATCATAACTGGTGCGGAATAACGTTGTTGGCTTTATATGGATTATTTACTATATATGCCTCATTTTTCTTATCTTATTTAAATAAAGATAAGGTTATAGGTAAATTATCCAATGAAGCTATAGCAGGAATAAAAGAGAGTTTTATCTTGTGGGGGGTAATCATGATTATAGGCGCAATTCTTCTTATGATAAGAGAATATGTTCTAAAAAGCGGGCAGAAAGAGGTTAAAGATACTGAAAGCGGGGTATCCCCTCACTATTGATTGTTGTTGCCGAAACAAGTTTTGCGATGAATATAATATAATAACATTGAGGGATTTTATAAATGAAACTTGCTCTTTTAATAACGACGGATAAATATAAAGATTACGTAGAAAAAATCATAGACAGCGCTAAAAAATCAGGGTATGAATTAAAATGTTTTATAATGGACGACGGAGTAAATTTATTAAACGATGCGAGTTTCGTCGGCAAATTAAAAGAAACCGGCTCGGATGTTTCGCTTTGCGAATATTCATGCAGCATAAGAAGCATACATGAAAAGATAGAAGGCTTCCTGTATGCTTCCCAGTACGAAAACGCAAGTATAATAAACTCATTGGCAAACGAAGACAGGTTTCTGGTTTTTTAACACGAGGGGGGGGGAATGACTAAAAAGATTGCTGTATTTACGCGCGACAGACAAGCCGAAGCGCTTAGAATGTCGGGAGGGTTAACGCTCCTTGACGATAAAGTAGAAGTATATGTTCTTGACAGAAAACTTGAAGATAATAAGGTTATAAACAAGCATCTCGATATGGTTCAAAATATGCTTGAACTTCCGGTTTTGACTAATTGCAGGGATAATCGGTTCGAATATATATCTAACGAAGAACTGGCGGATAAAATGCTCGAATACGATATAGTTATACCATATTAATATTAATTATTTATTGCGGAGAATAAGATATGAAAATACTTCATGTTTTAAAAAGAGAACCGTCAAAAACGGAAACTGAAATTATGGAATTGCATTCCAAATCTTACGATACGAAAATTATCAGGCTTTACGAACAAGGAATAAACTATGACAGTTTGATAAAGGACGTATTTAAATACGACAAGATATTTTGCTGGTAATGCGAAGATAATGTTATAATATAGTTGTAAGAATAAATTTAATGCAAGAATAAAAAAAGGAGTTAAGATTATGAAAAAGTTTATTATTTTAAGTTTGAGCGTGATTTTTTTACTTTCATCAGCGGCAATTTCATATGCCGGAAATTTTAACCAAATGTTGGCAAAAAAAGCTTATCAGGCGTTAAACCCCCGCCATGTGAGTTCGAAGCCTAATGCAGTAGGAGTAGTCGGCGTTCCTCAAATTATGGCACCGGTGCTTTATAAAGAATATGTTGTAGAACATAACCCTAAACACTATTTTCTGTTAGACGTCAGAGAACATGCCGCATTCGTGAAAATGGGTCACATAGCGGGCGCGCATAATATACCCCTGCAGGTTCTTTTCACGCCTAAGTATTTAAAAATGCTTCCAAAACATAGCACGATTATAAGTATTTGCTACGTGGGACAGTGGGAGTCTATGGCCGCGGCATTATTAAAGACGATGGGCTATAACGTGAAAATATTAAGATTCGGCATGTCGTCTTGGAATCCAAAAATAGACTTGCTTCACAGAAATAAAATAGCATTTGGAAACTTCCCGCTCGTACATTAATAAAATGAATTTTGCGTTTTAAAAAATGAAAATCAAAATAAAATTGGATAGAAATAAGGGGGTGATAATTCGTGAAAAAAATTAACAATATTATATTTACAGTCGCGATTGCTCTGCTATTTGCTTTTGGAATCGGCGCAGCTTCAGGCTCAAGCGCATATGCTTTTCAAAGCGGCCATTTCATGAAGCATTCTGCTATGACTAAAAAAACTTCAAAAAAGGCAAAAAAAGGCAGCGGAAGCAAGTCAAAAAAAGCTTTAAATAAAATGGGGGCAGGCTGTTTATAATATAAAATAAAAAGCTGCACGCAAACAATAAAGGGAGAAACGCGGCAAAAAAACGCTTCTCCCTTTATTTATAAAAGTTAAATTCTTTCCTTCGTTAATAATGGGTTTAGGGGGGCTTGACAGTATTATTGCTTTGTGATATATTCAATTTTATAATAAAAGAGATTTTTTTATAAAATATTGCTTTATGTTATAATGTATTCCTATTAAGCAGCGCGAAGAAGTAACGGCTTTTTTTAAACTTTGTAAAGATGATTTTGATACCTTAAATAACCTTGTACTTGTTCAAGGAATTAGGTATTTTTAATAATTAAACCTTTTAAAAGTAAGGAGGAAGTCGTTATGGCAGAAGAAAAAAAAGTTGGCGACCCGACAGCGTTGGGTCTATTCGCGTATGGCATAGCTCTTACGCTTTTGGCTACTGTAATCGGGGGATTTGCCGGTCCATTTAACGGGCTGATTTTAGGAACGATTATTTTTACGGGAGGAGTAGGTCTTGTCTTGGCAGGCGTTTACGATTTTATGCGCGGCAGCGCCTTCGGAGGAGTCGCATTTACCGGATGGGGTTTGTTATTTTTAACCGTTTCGGCTTTTTTTATTGCGACGGTTATCACAAAAGCAGCAGCAGGACCTGCACCCATGTTTGGCGGCTGGTTTCACTTGATGTGGTCAATCTTTGGTTTTGCAACATTTTTTGGAGCTAATGTATTAAAAAAATGGGTAATGCTGCAGATCGCTCTTTTTTTGACGAGCGTTTTTCTTTTAATACAGGCTATAGGACTTTTTACGGGGTCGTTGGCGGGTCTTCTGCCGATAGTAGGAATAGTCGGCATAGTTGCAGGTTTATGCGCACTTTATACGGCTATAGCCGTATTAATTAACGGAGCGGCGGAAAAAACCGTTCTTCCGGCGTAAACGCTCGCCTTAGTATTCTTGCTCCCGGCCGCGTTTGACGCAGTCGGGAGTTTTTTTATTCCCATTCATGCATCCGCATTTCCTCCTCTTTATAATTATTTATTATACGGCTAATGCATTAAAATATTCAAAGGACTTAAGGACTTGTTCGGCGAACGGCAGGCGAGAACCATCGCCAAAGTTATATCGCAAGCCATAATCGACGAGTCAAACATACTATTTATTCACTCCGGCGGATATAAAATTATCTTTTTAACAAAAGATAAAAGTGCCCGATTCACATTTATAATCTCCCGAAAAAATCCGTTTTATTTTTATTATTTTAGGTATATAATAAAAGATAAAATTTTAATAGCATAGCATAATAGCGCGACAAACACAGACGAGATAATAAAGATAAATCCGTAAAAAAATTAATGCAACGCGATGAAAACCGAAATCGAAACCGAAAAAAAACTTTTGCTTCATATATGCTGTTCACCGTGTTTAATGTATCCATATTCTATTATTGCTTCAAGTAATTCAGATATCCTAAATAGCCGGAAAAATTCGGATAGGCAATCCTTAGACATGAAATTCGACAAGATTATAGGTTATTTTTATAATCCTAATATTCATCCATATTCGGAATATCTCAGGAGAGAGGAGTCTTTAAGGAAATTCAGCGATAACGCAGGCTTTAAGGTGATTTACGAAAAAGATTACGATATCGAGGAGTTTATAAGAAACGTGGTTTTCAGGGAAGAAAACCGTTGTTATTACTGCGTCGCCGGCAGGCTTGAAAAAACCGCCGCTCTTGCTAAGTCGTCTAAGTTCACGCATTTTTCGACTACGCTTTTATACAGTAAGCACCAGGACCACGACTACATTAAAGAAACAGGTTTTAATCTGCAAAAGAAATACGGAGTTAATTTTTATTACGAAGATTTCAGACAGGGCTATAAGGAAGGCATAGAACTTTCTTATAGATACGGCTTATACCGTCAAAATTATTGCGGATGTATTTATAGCGAGAAAGAAAGATTTTTTTCAAAATCTTCAAAATCTTCAAAATCTTTTA
>JAJYWW010000194.1 GCA_021791295.1 bacterium
AAGCCGTGAGAAAGAATAGACTTTTTTGCCGTTTAATCTTGTTATTATATCTCCGCCTATTATGTAATTAATATTTTTCATGGCTATAATTTTATTGCCGGCAACCAAACCGGCTACAGAAGCGGGGCTGTTGGGAAATACTTTTTCTATAAGCAGCCCTTTATCGACATGTTTTATGCCGAGCAGAACGGCAACGCTTTTAGTTAATTTTATAGCTTCTATTCCAAGCCAAGGGCGGATAACCCTGCCATACTTTATTAATTCCGGTATATCTCTTTTGGCAAGGTCAATAGGAATTGCAAAGCCTATATTCTGGGCGTTGTTAGCAAGTTTTGCCGTGTTTATGCCGATAACGCGGCCGTTATAATCGACGAGCGGTCCTCCCGAATTTCCGGGATTAATAGCTGCGTCGGTCTGAATTATATTTCCGTAAAATCTTGCCGAAGGAAAGAACAAAGACCGTTTTAAGCCGCTGATGATTCCGGTCGTAACGGTCTGGTAAAGATTATAAGGATTACCTACCGCAATTACTCTTTCGCCAACTCTAAGGTCGTTTGAATCGCCTAAAGTTAAAGGCTTTATAATTTTACCCGCCGGATTTATATGTATAACGGCGATATCCGACATAGGGTCAGTCCCCACGACGCTTGCTCTTATATTTTTATATTTAAGAAAACTGATAAATATCTTACCCGCGTTTCCTATAACGTGAAAATTAGTAAGTATATAACCGTTTTTGTTTATAAAAAATCCTGTGCCTATATCTTCTTCCGGCATAATAGCGCCGTTCTTAAGCCGTGCATAGCCTAAAACTTCTATATGAACGACTCCGGATTTAATGCCGTCGAAAATGCGTTCGACGGAAGAACTGCCTGAATTATATGCAAATGAATATTTAACTAAAAAACTGCCGCTTATAAATAGATTTAACACCAAGGACAATACGAAAACGAACAATGATTTATTTAATTTACGCTGCTTCCTGAAATTCATTTTTGACCCCCTTCCACTGTCTTGCCTGATGCATAAATGCTTCAAGTCTGAGCATTAAATTAGTACTTTCCTGTCCATCGAACCATAAATTTATCCATGGAAAATTATTAAGGTCTTCCCTGAATTTTTTTGATACTATCTGAACTATGGAACCCGGCATACAGTGAAAAGGATGAATGCTTATTACGCCCGAATACCCTTTTTTTGCAAAATCTACGGATTCGCCCACGGTAAGAATGGCTTCGCCTCCGAGCGACAAATCAAGGTATTTTCTTGAATAAGAAAGTATATCCTTTATGCTGGTTTCTTTATGGTTTCTCAGCAGTTTTTTGAACGGCTTAAACATGCCCGTTTCGTCTTTTCTCTGGTAATAATTAACTAAAAAACTTAAAAAAATATCTTTTACTTTTCTGCTCCTTAAAGCGTTTACCGCATATTCATGGGTAGTAAAAGTTATCCATTTATACGTCGGAACTACAGAAACTTCGCCTCCGAGAGCTTCTACTTTTTCGATAGTGAAATTGTTGGTAAACTTGTTAAGCCTTAAAAATATTTCGCCTACTATGCCTATGAGAGGCCTGTCTTCGTCTTTTCTGGGAATTCTTTCTAATTTTTTTGCGCATACCGCCATGGTATCGTAAATATCTTTGCCCTTCTCTGTTGCTTCTACTACAATATTTATGCATTCCCTGTAAACGGAAACCGTATCGCCTTTTGTAATCTCATAAGGCCTAACTCTGTATAAAGCTTTTTCAAGAGTATCTACGGCTACGCAACCCTGCCATGCAACTCTTCTAAAAAGCGTAGCTTTATCTCCTATAAAATCAGTATAAGATTTTTTAGCGCTGGGAACTACGAATTCGACGTCCGTATAGCCCAGATTGTCGAGAACCATCTCATGCAGTCTGTTATATTGACCGAATTTGCATGGTCCAGGCGAAGTCGGCATAAAAAAAGCCGATTTTTTTGCGTCGAAATTCGGTTTTTCTATAACCTTGATAATATCTCCGGTAGTAACGAAACAAGGCATACATTCGTTTCCGTTGGTGAACTTAAGCCCAAAATCTAGCGTGGACTCGTCAGGCTCGTCCATAACGGCGGAATCGACTCCGCATCTTCTAAATGCGGCGCTTAAAGCGTATGCTGCATCGGACATATAAGGTATATACACTTTTTTATCAAAAATATTAGTATTGGTATGGTGCATATAAACTCCGAATTAAATATATTTAACCGTTATATTTAGTTGTATTTTTATTACTTTTTCTCATTTACATTATAATAGAGCATTACGATAAAGTCAAATTTATTGACGGGGATAGAATTCAATTCTGTCCCCGTCAATAAATTATTGTCATTGCTTATTTAAAAATCGTTGCAAATAATCTATACATTTAATAAAATTAAGCAATATGAATTTCAAAAAAGTATTAATTATCTACAATCCAAAATCCGGCCGTTTTTCGGAAAAAAAACTATCTTATATATTAAGTTTTTTCAAAATTAAAAATATTACGGCAGATATTCTAAATATACTGGAAACCTCAATAGAAAAAGAAAATATCGAGAATTACTACGATGCAGTCTTAATCGCCGGAGGTGACGGCAGTTTAAACTACGCCATAAATACTTTAGTATATTCGGAAATTCCAATCGCGCATTTACCTATGGGCACGGTTAATCTTTTCGCAATGGAAAATAAAACTCCGCATTCTTTAAAAAAAGCCCTTCCTGAAATCCTAAATGTATATAAACCCGTCAAAATAGGTTTAGGGAGGGCAAACGAAAGATTTTTTTTTGCAATGACAGGTATAGGGCTTGATGCTTTCGTAGTTAAAAATATGGAAGAAAAAATCAGAAACAATAAAAGAAGAATTTATAATAATTCGACAAAATACATAAGTTATATCTTAAACATAATAAAAATGACGAAAAAATATAAATTTTACGATTTATGCATAGAAAAAAATAACGAAAAAATTACCTGCGCAAAAGAAATTATCGTTTCAAACATACGCTATTACGGAGGCCCTTTTAAAATATTTCCGAACAATTCGCCTTTAGACGATAAATTTCATATAAGGACGGTAAAAAATGCCTCCGGAACTGCCGACGTAATTTTTTCTATATTAAAATCATTGATATTCTATGAAAAATATTCAAACGATCTGGATTTTTATAAAAAAGACGATGAAGTAATTATAACTTCGACGGACGTTTCGACGGATAAATTAATATATTATCAGTGCGACGGAGAACTTGCGGGCACGCTTCCCGTAAAGATAAAAAAGGTAAGAAATGCCGTAACTATGTTGATAAATCCGCGCTATTTTCCGTTACCGCAGCAATAAAATCATTTTTACCTACGCAAACTGCGTGCATAAATACCGATTAAATGGTTTACGGGGATAACTTTGTTATGTTTTAAAATTCCGCTCTGGTCTTTTAACGAAAATATACATCCCGAGCATGACGTTAATATTTCCTGCGGAGCCGCTTCTTTAATCTCTTCGAATTTTCGTTTCGTAATTTTTTTGGATAAATCGTAATGCCTGACGTTAAACATGCCGCCGTTACCGCAGCAATAGTTATATTTTAACGGCTTTAGTTTTAATCCTTCTATTTTATCCGCAATTAAACCAGGTTCTCCTATTAATTTTTCATAAGCCGAAGCCGGCTTGAAATCCGGCATATTTGAAAGATGGCACGGAATATGAAATACCGCTTCGGTTTCATTATTTAATTTTCCTTTTTTTATCTCGAAGCCATGTTTTTTAAGTTCATTAAAAAAAGACCAAATACTTATTAATTTTTTAGAAAAATCCAAAATTTCGGTATAATTTTCGTCATTTTCGTTAAAATACTTGGGATAAAGCTTATTTATAGAATATGAACAAGAAGCGCATGACGTTGCTATATAATCTAATTTTTTGCCTTTAAAAGCCAAAGCGTTATTAACGGCAAGCTCTTTAAAAGACTTTAAGTCGCCGCTCGATATAAAAGGCAGTCCGCAGCACCCCTGCATTTTGGGAACAAAGACTTCGACTCCGTTTTTAGTCAAAGAAGCTACGGTATCGACAGATATCTGGGGATATATGCCGTTAAAAACGCATCCGCTGAAATATCCGACTTTAAAAATATTTTTACCGTCCTCGACGGCTGACTTCCTTATGACTTTCCCGTTATTAAGAGTTGAAGGCGGCTGTTTTTCCAACGAAATATCGGCATTAAATATAAGGTCTCTGCTTCCTATGAAAGATTTGCCTTCGGGCATCGGTGAATTTATGCCGGATATTTTTTTTACGAATGGAATGTTTGCAATTTTTAAGGCGGTTTTTAATAAAATTTCTCTTTTATTTTTAAGAATATTTAACGCTAATTTATCGGAAGAAAAACTTTTGTTTGAAAATTCTTCCAGTTTTATTTTTTCGTTCGCAACAAGTTCTACTATATTAACGTCGTTTGGACATACTTTTTCGCATCTTCCGCACAGAAGACAGGCGGACATCGATTCCCGCACCTTGCCGGCTCTCAAGGGAAGACTGTCGGTATAATCGGTTAAAACTATGCGCACCCTGCCTCTCGGACTTAAAAACTCGTTAAAACCGATATTGTAAGAAGGGCAAACAGGCAGACATTTTCCGCAGTGAACGCAATTAAGATAGCTTTTATTTTCGGATGACAAAGAAAAAAACTCCATTTTTATATTTTTACAAAAAATCGTGCATTTCCAATAATGAAACTCAATCAAATATACGGGAAAAACATGACCATATTGTCAATATTTAATTCAATTAATTTAAAATATTTTCCCCGGATTAATTATATTTTGCGGGTCGAAAACTTTCTTAATGTTTTTTAAAAGATTCATATAATAATCGTCGTATTTCAGTTTCATAAACTCTTTCTTTTCAAGCCCGATTCCGTGTTCGCCGGACAAACTGCCGCCAAGTTCGACGGTCTTTTTTAATACGTCGTATTTAGCTTTTCCGCCTTTTTCGACCATTTCGGCATTGTTTTTATCGAGCATAATATTTACGTGAATGTTGCCGTCTCCGAAATGCCCGAAATTTATAACGGGAATTCCGTACTTTTTTGAAGTTTCTTCTAGAAAAGCAAGCATAACCGGAATTTTATCAATCGGAACGGCAATATCGTTATTGATTTTAAGGTCGCCGTATTTTCTTAAAGAAGGCGATATGGCTTTCCTTGCATCCATTATAACTTTTTTGTCTTCGCTTTTTTCCGACGCAAAAAGGAAAACCGGAGAAAATCTTTCCAATATATTTTTATACTCGCCGATCGATTTATCGACTTCTTCCTTAGAACCGTCGGCTTCTATAATAAACAGGAATTTCCCCGTTATTTTTATTATATCGCTTTTAAAAATGCTTTTAACGGATTCAATGGAAAATTTATCCATAAATTCAAGCATAGAAGGTCTGTTTCTCAGCTTCAAAAGAGAAATTGCGGCGTTAAACCCTTTATCGATATCGTCGTAAGATACTAAAATCAACGATTTTTCTTCAGGTTTAGATAAAATTTTAAGCGTAATTTTGGAAAAAAGACCAAGAGTGCCTTCGGAACCGGTAAAAAGCTGAGTAAGATTATATCCTGAAACGTTTTTAACGGTTTTTGAGCCGGTATTGATAATTTCGCCTTCTCCGGTTATAACTTCGAGCGCTGCGACGTAATCTTTAGTAACTCCGTATTTTACGGCGGAAGGCCCGCCGGAACATTCGGCGACGTTGCCGCCTATAGTCGAAAACTCGTAGCTTGCAGGATCAGGCGGATAAAAATACCCTTTTTCGGTAAGGTAAGACTTAAGGTCGGCGTTTATTGTGCCGGGTTCGACGGTAACAAACATATTTTCTTCGTCTAATTCTATAATCCTGTTCATTTTCGTAAACGAAACCACGACGCCGCCTTTTAACGGCAGACTTCCGCCTGAAAATCCGCTTCCCGCACCCCTTCCGACGACGGGAGTATTATTATATTTCAAGCACAATTTTACTATTTTGGATATTTCTTCCGCATTAAGCGGAAATATCACGACTTCCGGCATAAAATCCTTCGACGTTGCGTCATAGGAATAACATAGAAGTTCCTCTGCTTCAGATAAAACTCTGCTTTTGCCAAGCAGTTCTTCAAATTCGCCTATAAGTTTTTTATCCATAATTTATTTAATTTTTAATTCGATAAATATTCTAGCCGTTATTCATGCTGAAATTGGTGAGCTTCGCCGAACTCCGTCCGCTTCGCTTGCAATGACCGTTAATGTCATTGCTGGGAGTCATAGACAGCGAAGCAATCATTCTCTTCATTACTTCAAATTTGTGACGGCAGCATAATTGTTTTTATCGCCTCCGCAACTTTTCCGAAAGCAGCCGCCCTGTGCGATATTGCGTTTTTTTCCTCCGCGCTTATCTGCGCCGCCGTTTTATTAAACTGCGGCACGATAAAAACTGGATCGTAGCCGAAACCCTTCGTCCCGCTTATTTCTTCCGCAATAAAACCTTTTAATTCCCCGTAAAAATACTCGAAACTATTTTTCTTAACATCGTAAAGGCATGCATGGCAGACGAATTTAGCGCGCCTGTTTTCGGCGCATTCCTTTTTTAGAGTCATATTTCTTAGCAGTTTTTCTATATTTTCCACATCTGAAGCATTTTCTCCCGCATATCTAGCCGTAAAAAGCCCCGGTTCGCCGCCAAGACACCCGACTTCAAGTCCCGAATCTTCGCTGATTATACAATCAAGATTCAATTCCGCCCTTAACTCCGGATTTTCTTCCAAAAATTTCAAATATCCTTCTATCTTAACTTTTGCGTTTTTTTTATAAGTTTCGCGGTCTTCGACTATTCCAACCTTATAACTTTTATCCAAATAAATCAAATTTAAACTCAAATCGGCAAATTTCCCCATTATAGCTTCAATTTCTTGAAACTTGTGAGCGTTGCCCGTAGCAATAAGAATATTGGCCATAAAAACTTTATTATCCTAAATATTTAAACCGTTTTTAAACAGCATATTAGCTTAGTTTTACTTTGTCGAATATTTAAAATTTATTCAATTTTTTAAAAATTTATCTTTCTGCTATGCTATAATTAAATAAAGAAATCAAAAAAATATTTAAAAGATAAATTTTGTATTTAGGCATGATAATTCTCATCAATATATTTATTGATTCGCCTAAGAAACAGTTCTGCATTTTTCAATTGCTTTTCGGCTTCAGCCTTTGAAGCTATATAAAAATCGTTATAATCGCTTTTCTGCCTGATTATATACGCATCTCTTAAAATCCCTGAATATTTATTTTCTATTTTTCCAGTTTTTATATAATTCTGGTCAAAAAGCAATTTAACGCCGTTATGAGTTTTTGAGTCAATCTTCTGGAAGGCAAAAAGGCTTCTGACGGCATGAAACATTGCATAATAAGACCGGTTTAAAGAAGATGAATAAAGTTTATCGTTAAACAGCATAGAAGCGGCGGCGAGTTCTTCTTCAGCCTTTTTGTATCGATACGCGGAAAGGCCAAAAATTGCCTTATCCATAAATTCTCTTACCCTCTTTATGCACGTTCTCGTAAAAAGGCACGTAGTTGATATACTTGTTAAAATCCTTTATATTAGAATCGATAATCGAAACAAAAACCCCATATTTTATATCCAGGTCGTTTGTTGCCGAAACCGCTTTTTTAAACAGGCTTTTAAGTTCGGATTTACTGCCGGAAGCAAGAATCATAACATCGACATCCGATTCAGGGTTAAAATCAAGCCTCGAATACGAGCCGTAAAGGATTATGCCTTTTAGAGATTCCCCGTAAATACCGGTAATAATCCGCTTAAGTTCCGACAAAAGACTATTAAGCCTGTTTCTTGATAAACCTTTTAAGGATACCCGTTCTTTCTTAGACATAATAATTCCTTCTAATCGCTATAGCTATTAATATATTAATATTATAACACAAAAAAATTCACGGGAAAAAATTCTTATTTTTTATTTTAGCATTACTTTTATTTAAAAAGCAAAAAATCAAAAAATAAGTGGAATATTTTTGTTAATTTTATGCGGCGTCGTTTCTATCGACATTATTTCCAAAGAAATAAAAATAAAAAGATTTTGCGGACTGGAAGGTGTTTATTTTAAACTCTTGGAAGGAATAACGGTTGAAATGGGCGGTGGTTTTCTTCTCCTTTATCTGCGACCGTAAATCTAAGGCTGTTTTTCCGTAAAAACCGGTATAGCCTTTGCCTATAAAATCGCTTCTGTGGGCATCGCTTACCCCGAGATGAGGAAGTCCAATGGATACGTTTGCAAGGGAAGCCGCCGCATTGGAAAAAACGGAAAAAGTGCTGGAATTATTGATAACTTCTATTGCATCGAAATCTAACTCGTTCAAAAGTTTTCTTACAGGCTGATATCCTTTTTCCGCGTATGAAACTAAATAATAAGGATGGGGGGCAATTGCAAGCCCCCCTTGCGAATGTATTTCGTCTATCGTCTCCTGAGCCGTCTTACCGGGTATTATCTTGTTTTCTAAAAAAAGACCTACTATGTGACCGTTTTTAGTAGATATTTCTTCGCCGATAATAACGTCGACTTCTAGAAAACTATTTTTTAACGCATATTCTTTTGCCTTAAATGCGCCTTTAATCCTGTTGTGGTCGGTTACTGCGATTACGTTAAGTTTTCCCGCCGCCGCTTCAACTATATCTTCCGGCGAATTATTGCCGTCGCTGTAACTTGTATGAATATGCGTATCGGCCCTTGAATATTTCATTTCATTCGTCCATTACATTAACCTTAACTTAAATAAATTTTAATAATTTGTTTTAATAATTTTCTTATGCTTAATTTATTATATTATTATATTTATTTATATATTAATTATATCATATAAAATTAAGCTTTATGAGACGCAGCTGAAGCCACAGCTGATATTTTATCTTCATCTAAATATTTGTCTTCTTGAGCAACTTCTCTTAGCGACATTTCTTTAGTCTCAGGCAAAGCAAAGGTGGTAAGTATAGCGCCTAAAATCGCAATTACCGCAAGTATCAAGAATGTTCCTTTGACTTTAAAAGCGACCATTA